>NZ_JRMM01000053.1:0-25340 GCF_000972905.1 Mycobacterium sp. UM_Kg27 | reverse complement strand
GATGTGTATAAGAGACAGGGATACGCCTATGGCGCACCGGGAGGCGTTGCGCCGCCGCGAGGCCCGGCTGCGCGCTCAACACGCCCACGTCGTGTCGGCGCAGCATCGCGCGCTGGTCCACCGTGCGCGGTTGCGGCGGCTGCGATACCGGGGGCTGCGGCGCAGGCCAGTGGGGCTGGATCGGTTGCCGTTGCCCAACACTCGTGCCGGACTGGCGGTCCGGGCCGCACTGTCGCGGCTCGGCAGGCCCTACGTCTGGGGTGCGACCGGCCCCGACCGGTTCGACTGCTCGGGGCTGACGCAGTGGGCGTATCAGCAGGCCGGCGTCCCGCTGTCACGTACCACCTATACACAGATCCACGAAGGAATCCCGGTGCCGCGCTCCCAGATTCGCCCGGGCGACCTGGTCTTCCCCAGCACCGGGCATGTGCAGCTGGCGATCGGGGGAAACCGGGTGATCGAAGCCCCGCACGCCGGGGCAACCGTGCAGATCAGCCCCCTGGGCGCGGATGTGGCGATCCGCCGTCCGCTGCCGTGATCGGGCTGTCCCCCGCGGGTGCCCGGGTGAATTGTCGGCATCGGTGGCCCTCAGTAGAGTCACCTGCCATGGAGCGCTCGGGCTATCCGGCGTCCGGCGAGCAACAGCAGGGCCGGGCGGCGCAAGCCATGAGGCAGGCTGAAGCCGCTCTGGCGCAGCAACTGTCGACTGCCGCGGACTTCGACAGGCAGATCATCGAAGCGCTGCGCCACGCGCACAAGACCACGCTGGAAGGCCGGCGCCGCCTCGACGACATCGAGGTCGAAATCGCCGGCGCGGCAGGGGCCTGGGACCTGAGCACCGCCGCCGGCGCGCGCGAGTTCCAGAGATTCCTGATCGACAGGCTCGGGCAGATCATCAGGGTGGTTGAAGAGGCCAACGACGATGACGCCTCCAAGCAAGCGCTCGCCGCCGCGCTGACACGGCTGTACCCCGCGGCGCAATCGGATTGCCAGGAGTCGGCGCCCGGCGGGGACGACCAGTCGCTTTCGGTGGATCCCGATACCGACGCGTACCCGGACCTCCTGGCCGATGACGAGCCGATGGCCGATCACCTGGCGGCGTCCCAACGGCTGCCGCCAGAGTTGGCGACGCCGATGTTTCCGGGCATGGGCGCCGACGGTCCGGGATTCGGTGCGATGCCGGCTGCGATGCCCTCCGGATTTCCGCTGACCGGTCCGGCGTCTGGTCTCGGCCTTGATGGCCTGCCCGCCGATGACGATTACCCGTCCGAGGAAGCGGCTACCGCCGAGGCGTCCGATGGCGCCGACGCCGACGGGGCGGACGGCGATACCCCGGCGCAGGACCCGGGGGAGGCGGGACCGGTCGCCGTACGACTGCCCGACGGCGAGACCACGACCGTGGCCAACCCGCAACTGGCTGCGGCGATGCAGGCCGTCGCCGACGGACAGCCAGTCGTGGAGGCGTTCCGCAGTCAGGGCATCCACATCCCGCCGCCTGGAACACCGGTGGTGGCAGCGGTCGATGTGGTCAGCCTGCGGCCCGGCGACATCGGTGTGTTCACCGACCGCCATGCCCTCGCCGTCGGCGCCGGCAAGGCACTTCTCGACGGGCAGATCCACCTGGTCGAGAACCTGCGCGGTCCCGGATTTCTGGGTTGGCAGCACCCGCCGGCCCTGGTCCAGGAGCCGGCGCCGCCCGCTGAGCCGGTTGCGACCAGGCCGGCGAGCGCGCTCGGGGGCATTGCGAGCTTGAAAAGGGCGGCTCGAACCGTCATCGTCGATTAGCCAGGAAGGTGAAATATGCCCGAGAAGATCCACGTCAACCAGGACGTTCTGACCAAGGCGGCTGGAAACCATCAAGAGGCGTCGGACTATCTGGCCACGGTCGCGGCCTCGCACGCGGGAATCCAGGCGACCCTGAACTCGCTCGGGCCGATCTACGGCGACTTTCGCCAGGCGGCCGCTGCACTGCTGGACGCACGCAAGGACTGCTACGACGACCAGTCCAGCGAGCATTCGATGGTCTCCGACAATCTGCACCGCGCGGTGGCGACGTGGAACAAGAATGAAGACGATGCCGCCAACGCCTTCGGGCGCCTAACCGATGGGCACCGATGACTGAGCCGAATCCGGCTTTCGACACGATCCACCCCAGTGGCGAAGTGCTGTTCCGGTCTTGCCGCGGCGGCTATCTGCACAGTGTGGTGCTCACTGAATCGGTCATGGACACCGATGCGCACCGGCTGGCAGAGGCCATCGTCCTCACCGCGGACGTCTCGTTTCTCAAGGCGGCGTTAGAGATCCGGGGCGAGATCGTCACGACCGGCCAGGTGCCCTCGGCCGCGGTACCCACCAATGATGATCTGCGGGTCGCAACCGATCGGCTGCTGGCCCACCACCTGCACCCGGGCACGAATCCAGGGGACTAGAGTACCCATCTTCCGGCAGCGTCCGCGTTGGGGGCGATGTCTGCCGGGGGATCAATCACCGTGTCGCCGAACAGTTTTCGGGCCCGCTCCAGCAAGGCGAGTACCTCGCTCAACTGCGCTGCACACCCCGTGCCCGGGGACCCGACATCAGCCACGATTTGCACGCTACCCACCGGGCCGGGGGCTGACAATTCACCGCGCGCAGTGGCTGTGGAGGGCCGCCTGAATGCCGTCGACGACGCGACGCGATGCGGACGAATTCGGACAAGAGCGCCGGGACGGCAACGGTAGGCTTGCGCGGTGGCACTCTTCGGTCGACGGTCGGCGCGCCAACGCCTCCGGAACGCGGCCCGGGAATCGCTGACGATCCCGGCCTTCAGCGCTCCGGTCGACTGTAGTTCCTGGGTGCTCGGCGGCCTGTGGCCCGCCGAGCTGGCGACGATCACCCCGGAGACGGCACCGCTTGCCGACTATCTCAAGGCCGATCTGCAGCGCATCGCGCATTCGGCTAACGAGAAGCTGCACGTCATCAGTCGATCAGATCTGACCGGCCCGGCTCGCCAGGCCGCGGAGACGCGGGTTATCAACGTCGCCAGAGCTTTCGCCGTGCTCCGGGTGGAGTCGACGGTGCGCCAGCTCCACAAGGAAGCCCTGGACTTCGGCGGGGAGTACATCAGCCTCAATGCGGCGCCGGCCCCGGCTCCCGCTTCGGCCCCGGTGTCGGCGGCCGCCGGGGTTCCGGCCGAACCCGTCGCGCCGCCTCGCTCGCCCGAACCGCCCCTGCCGCCTGCGGAGGCACCTGCCCCACGGGCGCGTCATCGGCTGCCCGAATCCGCCGCCGCCGCGACTGAGGCGGTACCAGTGGACCCGCCCCCGCCGGTACCGGAGGTCATCGAGGCTGCCGCGGCGCCGCAGGCAGTGGAACCAGAGCCCGCCGAGCCGGTCGTAGTGCCGCCGGTCGAGCCGGCTTTCGTCGCACCGGTGGTCGAGCCGGTCTTCGTACCGCCGGTTGAACCGGCTCCCGTGGCTCCGGAACCATTCGCGGCGGTCCAGCCCGATCCGGCCCCGCCGCCACCCCTCGCCCCGCCGGTCGCCGAATCCGACGAGCAGCGGCTGCAACGTTTGCTGGCTTTCGTCGCCCGTCAGGAGCCCGGACTGCGCTGGGCGATCGGTATCTTCGCCGACGGCACCACCCGACTGGCCACCGATATCGCCAACGGATGGATTCCGTCTGGAATCGAGCTGCCAGACGGGGTGCAACTGCTGGAACCCGACCGCCGCAATGGCACCGCCGCCGAGATGCTGGGCAGCCCGATTGAGTCGGCCAGCTACAGTCCCGGCGATCGTCTGGGCTGGGCGAGTGATTTCGCGGAGACTCACACCTCGGTACAGCCGCGCATGCTGGCGCCCATCGAGGACCTCGGCTGGCGGCTCAGCGAGGCCACCCACTGGCGTGAAGGACTGCCGCGAATGGCCAACACCCTGGTGAAGGCGGGAGCGGCCGGCACCGGCGTGGTCGACGCCGAAATCGACTTATTGCGTGTGCATCTGGACACCACGCGCTACCAGCTGCTGGCACAGTATCCCGACTCCGACCTCGCCGTGGCGCTGAACTGCATGCTGTTGGCCGCCACCGAAGGCATCGCCACCGGAGACACCGTTTCGGCCAACTACCATTACAGCTGGTTTCGCAAGCTCAGCGCCCCTGCCGCCAGCCAGTGGGATTCACAGCTTTAACGAGCGTCGATGAATTGACGCTGTTCACACCGGCTGGACATACTTAGCCAATGTCGGGGGCGGAGAGCCACGCGGAACTCAGCGACAAGGACCTCGTGGAGTCGGTGTTGCGGGATCTGCGCGAGGCCGCCGAGAAATGGGAAGCGCTGGTCGCGGAGGCCGAGAACACAACCTACAGCGTCGATCTCGGTGATATCCGTGCCGTGGCCAACGCCGACGGCCGGCTTCTGGAGTTGACGCTGCACCCGTGTGTGGTCAGCGACTACACCCACAGCGAGTTGGCGGATCGGCTCAACCTCGTCTTCACCGCGCTGCGTGAGGAAGCCCAGTCCGACTTCGAAACGCGGTACGGCACCAGCCCGGTCTGACAGTGACGTCCTACCAGTTCAGGGCGGCCATCTCGCGTTTGGTGTCGCACACGGCGCGCACGGCGGAGTCGATGTCAGCGGCAGTGATGGTCTTGAGGTCGTCGATCGTTACCGGTTGCCCGGACCGCTTCTGGGCGGCCACCCGGGTATCGCGGGCGAGTTCGGCCTCCTCTATCACGTTTCTGGCGAACCGGCCGTTGTGCATAACGTTGATGCCGTGCTCTCCGCGCGGGCTGACGTAGCCACGGATAGTGGTCACCATCGCCAGGAACCGCTGGCGTGCTGCGGGATTCAGTACGGTTGCCCGGCTGGATCCGTAGCGCTCACCGATCTCGACAATCTCCTCGGGGCTGTAGGACTCGAACCGGATTTTACGGTTGAACCGGCTGGCCAGGCCGGGGTTGACGGTCAGGAATTCGTCGACCTGGTCTTCGTAGCCGGCGGCGAGGAAGCAGAAGTCGAAGCGGTGTTTCTCCAGCGCGATCAGCAGCTGGTTGACGGCCTCCATACCGATCATGTCCGGAGTCCCGTCCTGGTGACGCTCCACCAGCGAATAAAACTCGTCCATGAAAAGTATTCCACCCAAAGCCTTTTCGATCAGCTCATTGGTCTTGGGGCCGGATGACCCGATGTGCTCGCCGCAGAAGTCCGAACGACGCACCTCGGTGATCTCCGGGTTGCGCACAATGCCCATGCCGGCGTAGATCTTGCCCAGCGCCTCGGCTGTGGTGGTCTTGCCGGTACCGGGCGGGCCCACCAGCAGCATGTGGTTGGTCTGGCCTTCCACAGGCAGGCCGTGTTCGAGTCGCATGGCCCGGATCTCGAGCTGGTCCTCCAACGCCTTGACCGCACGCTTGACCTCGGCCAGGCCGACCTGCTTCTCCAGCTCGGCGCGACCCTGCTCCAAGAGCTCCGCCCGGCGGTCCAGCGCGTTGTGCTCGTCGAGTTCCGCGCGGCTCATCGCCGAAGCAGCATCCCAACGGTCGGTGCGACTGTCGATGATCTGTTCCTCGGTGACCACCAGGCGCAGATTCGGTTCGGCCAGCGCAGCCTTGGCCGGTTCGGTCAACACACCATTGATGGCGGCTTTGGACAGCCAGACCTGCGCCTTTTCCTCCTCACCCAGCTGGCGGTGCACCATGCCCCGCAAATAGGCGAGATCCGCGGCCAGCAAAGGGATCTCGCTGGGGTTGATCGACGCGGTGAGCACCCCTGCCGGGAAGCGCTCCGAGGACCGCGTCTGTCCGGTGATGTCGACGCGATCCAGCCAGTCCAGTGCCACCCGTCCCTGGCCCAAGTGGGCGGCCGCATAGCCGGCCAGGGCGCACACCGATGCGGTGACGGCGGGCATGACGATCGCGCGGTCGGGGAGCTCTTCGGCGGCGACGGTCAGCAGATCCGGCCAGCGCTGGGTGACGAACATCAGGTACGCGCGCCCGAGCTGGTGCCACTGGTGGTTGATCCAACTGTCCAGCAAGCCCCGGTCGGCCAGCAGGGCGTCGGCACGCTCGTACTCACCGGCAACGGTCAGTGCGGATGCCAGGGCCAAACCCACATGCGAGGCATCGGTCACCGTGATCGACAGATACGGTCCCAACGGGATCTGGGCGGCCAGGTGCCGGCCCAGTCGGGTGGTCTCCTTGTGCAGCCAGTCGCTGTTGGCGTACAGACGCTTGAGGGTGTCCAGCTCGGTGTCGCCGCAGGCGATACGGCCCAGCCAGGCGTCGGCCATGGACGGATCAGCCTCGGTTGCGGCGACGAAGTCGGCTAACGCGTCGGGGGAGCCGTAGCGGCCGTCCATGCTCACCATGGCCCGGTCGAAGTGTCGACGGGCCGCCAGCAAGTCACTCAATGTCTGTCGTCCTCTGTCGCGCGTCCAGGTTCTCTTCGCTGACAACCGATGCGGTGCGATGTCATCGCGACGACATCGGGGTCAGCGCCTCCGGGCTGCAGTACCGGTTTTCCGCCCGGAACAACTCCACCGTAGCCAGCCAAGATTTTCCGCCGGCCGCAACCCGTACCGCGTTCCGGTCGATCTGCTCGATACTCACCTCGACCGCGTCCGCTGGTGGGGGCGGTGTCCCGGGCGGCGCCACGGTGATCACGGTGGCCGGCCGCGGTGACGGCGCGATCGGCCCGTCCACCACGCTGACGGTGGTGCGCGGGGTGGGCCGGGATTCGCCGACCACGGCCACCTCGGGCATTCGGACGCTGGCCCAGCGGGCCTTGTCCCGGGTGTGCACGCAGACCCGTTCGCCGGCACCGGCCGCCCGGATGACGATGCGCTTGGCGATCAGGTCCTCGGCGGCGATGAACACCCGGCTCAACTCACCGGAGTCGGTCAGCGGCACCATCAGCCGATCGCCGTTGGCCAGCTTGCCGATCAGCACGCCCGACGGACCGATCTCGAGGGGCAGGCTGGCAGGTAACCGGCCGGGCCGCAGGCCGCGCAGCTGGGGGCGAGGCGCGCACATGTTGGCCTCCAGGGCGGCGGCCTGCTCCCCGTTGAGCCGGTGCAGCACCACCGACGGGGGAGTCGGCGCTGGCTGCGGAGTCTGCAGGGTCACGGTGGCCGTACACCTCCCGTCCGGAAACACCGTGACGTTCTGGATCACCTCATCGACCGGCAGAGTCCACGCCTGCGCCAGCAGCTGGGCACTGATCTGGCGGGCCGAATAGGCGTAGGTCGTCACCCAGCCGCCCTCGGTGCGCAGCGTCTTCCAGCGCTCGGCGCCGGCCACCAGCGAGCCACCGCCGAGGCGCCGATCCAGTTCGACCAGGTCGCTGGCGGTGGCCACCCGGGTGCGCAGCCCCTCGCACCGCAGCAGGCCGGCAATCCGTTGCGCGACGGCGACCGCGGTGGCACCCAGTGTGGTGCGCCAGCGCAGCGCAGCGGTGTTGTCGATGACCCGCAGTCTCAGCAGTAGCCAGGTCTCGCGCTGGCCGGCGTACGGCGGGGTGCCGATCTCGGTGTCGTAGACCCGTGGGTAGTCGCCGGTGGTGGCGCGGCGCGCTCCGATGCTGATCACGCTCATGGACTCCAGGACCAGCCCGAGGGCGTGCCGCAGCATCGGCAGCAGCTCGGCGACATCGACGACGTTGTCGGTCTCCACGTTCACCGAGCCGGTGGCCACGGTGGCCGCATGCGCCCGGCCCAGCAGATGGACTGCCACCACCGCCACACCGCCGGAGATGCGAACCCCGCCGCCGGCGCGGTTGTTGGCCACCGTGATCGGCTCGCTCCAAGCGGCCTTGGACGGACGTCGTAACCACAGCAGCGCCCACGACCACGCCGGCTGCCCCCACCACGGCACCAGCACCACCAGCACCGCCAGCGGGACCGCCACCGCGGCACCGAGCAGTCCACCCAGCGCCCAACCCGCTAGACCGCACAGTGCGATCGTCGTCGCGCACAGCAGCCGCCGGTTGCTCGACGGCGTGAACCCGGTCAGCCGGACCCGGTTCGGACTCACTTGGTGGCCCGCCGGATCCGCGCGGTGATCGCGGCCGCCAGGACGGTCACGGCGATCACGCCGAGGAATCCCAGGGCCACGGTCCGGGCCCGGTGGTCCGGCGGGGGTGGTGGCGGCGCCGGGGTGATCACCCGCTGCTGCGAGCCCGGCGCCAGCGGGTCACCCGCCGGCACGTTGAACGTCAGCGCCGCGACCGGGTCGATGAGTCCGTAGCCCACCCGGTTGTCGACGCCGGCGGGCGGATTGTGTGCGGTCTGCATGATCCGGTTGATGACCTGATGCGCGGTGAGCTGAGGGTATTTGGCCCGGACCAGGGCAGCGACGCCGCTGACGTAGGCGGCCGAGAAGCTGGTGCCCCAGAACGGCATGTTCTTCTCGCCGACGCGAATCGGCGGGTAGGCGTTGACCGGGACACCGCCCTGTGGAGACAGGCCCATCACGTGGGTGGCCGGTGCGGCCACCCCCACCCAGGGTCCGGTCATGCTCTTGTCGATCGGCGCCCCGGTGGCGTCCACACCGCCGACTGACAAGACGTAGTCAGAGAACCACGACGGGCTCGAGATCACCTTGACCTGGTTCCAGTCCCGCGGATCGCTCGGGTTCAGCGGGTCGAACATCGGGTTGTCGGCGCAGCCGGCTTCGCCGACATTGCCGGCGGCCGCGACGATCACCGCGTCTTTGACCGTCGCCGCGTACCAGAGGGCTGCCCCCAGCACCTGTTGGTCAAGTCCGGCCGCCACCTGGACACAGGAGGTCACCGAAATGTTGATGACCTTGGCGCCCATGTCGGCGGCGTGGACGACGGCCTTGGCCAGCGTGGCGAGCGTGCCGGCCTTCACCCGCTCGTCGTCGTAGCCGAACCGTTGCGGGTTGACCGGCTCGAACGCCCGCGACGACTGGCGGATCGAGATGATGCTGGCGTGCGGGGCAACGCCGACGACCCCGTCCGGGGCGCCGGGCGGGGGCGGGGGGACCGCCGGCTCGTCCTCGGTCTGCGGATCGGCCGGCCCCGAGGCCGGTGCCACCGCACCCTCCGGAGGGGGTGGCGGCGGTGGGGGTGGGGGCGGAGCCACCTGAGTGATGGTCACTGGTGCCGGGATCGGCGGCGGTGCCGGCGGGCCGGGAAGATCAGCCGGCGGCAGCGGTTCGCCGATGCTCGGCGGGGGACCGGCCGGTGGGGGGAACGCCGGAACTTCCGGCATCGGGCGGGGCATCGGCAGCACGCCGAGCGGGGCCGCGGCGATGATCGACGCGGCGATGGTGCCGTGCGCATCACAGTCCTGCAAACCGCCAAGGCCCTCGGCGCCGCCCATGATGTAGTCGCCGCCGGCGACCGCCGGCAACCGGGGATTCGGCGTCACGCCGGTGTCTATGACGGCCACCGGAACGCCGTTGCCGGTGGAGTACTGCCACGCCGCGGCGATTCCGAGCATGTCGAATCCGGGTGCCAGCTGCGCCACGTCGGGGTTGGCGACGGTGATCGGCACACTGCATGAGTTCGACCGCCGCATCGGCTGGTCCGGCCCGGGCACGCCGTCGGCCGGCACCAGGGCCGGATCGACGGACGGCGGCTCGATGGCCTGCGCCATCGGCGGGCCGCTGGACATACTCACCAACAGCATCACCGCGGCGACCGCCGCTGTGCGGGCGTGCACGCGGCTCAGTTGCGCACCCACACGAACAGTCCTCCCAGCCAAGCGCCAAGCACCCCCACCACAATGAACGCCAGTACTTCGAGCCATTCGACGGCCAGCCGGATCCAGGGCACGAACTTGGTCTCGGGCACCAGCAGGCCGGCGGCCACCCCGAGTCCGGCGAAGACCGCGATCGCGGCGGATGGCCACAAGAACCCGCCGGCGGTGTCACCCGGGTTGGCCAGTGCGTACTTGACTATTCCGGCGAGCACGGCCGCGCACGCCCCGCCCACCAGGGCGATCGCTTGGACGCGGCCGGCGAAGCCGCGGCCCTGGGTGATGAACAGGCCGGCCACCAGACCGCACAGCGCCAGCGCGCCACGCGGGTGGGCCCCGCCCGGATCCAGCACCATCCAGACCGCGATCGGCAGCGCCGTGGCGATCGCGAGGCACATCCCGACCTGCACGGCGTTGATCAACCGGGCCGAGGCCGCGATCGCGGCACCGCGCGCGGAGATGTCGACCAGATCGTCCTCGTCGTCGTCACCGTCCTCCGGGCCGACTGGAGAGACCGTGTCGATCGGCATATTGGCGCGGCGGGCGAACAGGTCGCGCCCGGTGATCGAACCGAAGTACGGTGGCCGCACCCGCGCCACCCACAGCGCGATCGTCGGCGACATGCGCAACAGGATCAACAGGCCCAACAACATGCAGATGCCGATCACCTGCGGCGATACCGGATGCCACATCCGCGCTGCCGCCACCGCCCCGCCGATCCCCGCGGCGGTCACGATCGCGGTGGCCACCGCGGTCTGCGAACGCAGCAGCACGCTCAGACCGATCGCGCCCAACGCCAGGACCGTCACCCCGATCAGCAGGTGGGGGGCGCCCAGCGCACCGGGTGCCGCGCACAGTGCGGCGCAGGACAGCGCGAGCACGGCCAGCCAGCCGAATCCGCTGAACAGGTCATCGCGTGCCGGCCAGTTCCGCCGGATCACCGTGGCTCCCAGGGCCAGCAGTGCGCCGAGGCCGGCCAGGACCGTCGCGGGCGGCCAACTGTCGCTGAACATCCGGGCGCGAACCGCCAGCGTCGACAGCACGACCACCGCCATCGCCATCAGCCCGATCGCGGTGTGCGCGGCGGTCATCGCGGTGACCGGCGCGAACATCCGATCGACTCGGGAGTTGAGCAGGCGTGTCACGGTCTGCTCGTCGGCTCGGTGCCCACACTCCTGGCACTTGATCTCGGGTTGGGCGCCCAGTCGGCGGGCCGTCGCGGCCAGCGCGCTCGACAGCGATTCGTACTGCGGTTCGAAGGAGTCGCCGCCTACCGCCGGGACCAGAACCAGGGTGTCGCCGTCTTGTACGCCCAAGTCGTCGAGGCTTCGAGTGATGTCGAGCCGGACGCCGTTGACTTTGTGCAGTTCGTAACTGCCCGGAGGCAGGGCCACCCCGTCGAAACCGTGGTGCCGCAGATCCTCGTCGAGCAGCTCGACCATTCCCTCGAAGAATTCCTCCACCGGAATACCGGCCGGGAAGACCTGCGACACGAGGTGTTTGTCGTATGCGAGACTCACCGCACAGCGTGCCGGAAACGCGACTTTAGCTGGTGTCGGAGAAGTCACCGCGCTTACCTTTCGGTGTCGGGCACGAACTTGTCGGCCAGACCGGCGGTTATTTCGAATAACCGCAGCCGGGTCTTCTTCTTTACCTCGTTGTGGACGTCGATGATTCCGCCCTTTGCCAGGTGGGCGTCATGCGGCATTACCTCCACGGTGGCGCCGGTTTTGCTGAACCGTTCGGTCAGATAGGCCACCGCGGCACTGTCCTCGCCCGGGGCGGAGTGGTTGAGGATCACCGTGGACCGCGACACCAGCTCGTGGTAGCCCTGCGAGGCCAGGTAGTCCACCGCCCGTAGCACCGGGCGGGACTGGTCTGCGGTGATCCCGGAGACGAAGACCAGCGTGTCGGTGTTCTCCAGCACCGGTTTCATGACTGGGTGCTCCAGGTCTGCCGCGGTGTCCACCAGGATCACGTTGTGCGTTCGCCGCAGCCGCGACAACACTCCGCTGAACATGGCCGGAACGAGCGGGCGCAGCTGGTCCGATGTCCGGTTGCCGGCCAGGACGTCGAGGCCGACGGCGTTTTGCCCGAGGTGTTCGCGGATGTCGGAATAGCCCTGCACGTCGGTGTCGCTCAGAACGGCCGAGTAGTCGCCGGGCGGGTGTTCGTCGATGCGATCGGACAGTGTTCCGAAGCCCGGAACGGCGTCAATCGCGATCACATTTTCCGGTCGGCATTCCCGGAACACGCTGCCGATGGCGGCGGTCATCGTCGTCACACCGTTGCCGCCTTTTCCGGACACCAACGTGATCACGTACTGACGCCGGATGTGCCGGCGAATTCGATTACGCAAATCACGGTAATGACGTTCGCGCGGAGATTCGCCGGGATTAATAACTTTCGCTGATACCACATAGATCAGTTTGCGCCAGCCCGAGCCGGGCGGAATCTTGCGTGGTGTCGCCAGGTCGGAAATGCGCATGGAGTCCGATACGGAATCCCGGTAGCGGTGGCTGGATGCCGGATCCCACCGCCCGGATGAGCCTTCGTCAGGCATATTCTGGCTATTCCATGGGCTCGTCACGTGCGTGATGTTAACACGGCTGCTGATTCCACGTTTGCAATGTTTCTCACGGTGGACAGTAATGCACGGTAATGGTGAAGATGTGAATTCACTGTCACACAACCCGCCGGTGTGAATGCCAGTCCGCGCCGGCCGGGAGTCGAGCGATGAGCCGCAGGATCGCGTTGGCGACGTCGCCACGCGTGCCGGGGGAGACGATCTGGTAGCGGCGGCCGCCGTTGTCGATGTTCTCCACGCAGACGCGGCCCGACGGAGTGTCTGAGATCAGCACCGCGGTGTCCGCGATCGCCATCCGCGCCAGCTCCTCGGGTCCGGCGCCGGGCTGGATCGCGACGATGCTGGCCTGCCCGGACTGCTGTGGGTCGGCAGCCAGCGCCACGATCTGCTGCTGGTCGATGTCGAGTCGTTGTGCGGCCAGGTAGCGGCGCAGACTGTCCTGGTCGCGGACCCGCTCCAGCAGCTCCTTGGTGTCCAGGGTGACCGGTCGCAGTTGGGCAGCCTCGGTGATGCCACACAACCGCTCGATCTGGCCGACCAGCAGATCGCTCGCGGCCGCCTGATCGGTGGCGCTGCCGGCGGGGTAGAGCCGCACCTCTTGGTCATGGCGTTCGAGCACCACCCACCAGGAGGCGAACCGGCTGATCGAGACGCGGGTCAGGTGCTGGGGGTCGCCGGAGGGCCGCCCGGGGAATTGCAGGTTGAGCATCAGCGCGATGTCGCGCCGCAGGATCACCGTCAGCCATTCCCGGACCATCGAGTCCACTTCGCCCTGCTCATCGAGCACCCCGATCGCGGTGAGTTCCTCGGCGATCGGGTGCCGCAGCGCCCGTTCGGCGGTGTCCAGGCGGGGCAGCAGGGGACGAAGCCCCAGTTCCGGGCAGAGCGTTTCGATGCCGGTGACGGCCTGCAGCACCCACAGCCCGTCGAGCGTCGTAGTCAGCACGTCACCCTCGTCTCAGTGGTTGCGGTGGTCGGCCTGACACACGAAGTGGGGTATCTGCGCCGTCCGCGCAGATACCCCACCTCGGTGACGATCGGGGGTGATCAGAAAAGGGACTGGATCGTCTGGTCGGTCGAAATGGCGCCTTCCAGCACGGAGCCGATGGTGGAGCCGTGCTGTCCGATGGTCTCGATCAGGCCCTGCAGGCCGGACAGCATCTGGGCCTGGGCTTCGAAGAAGCCGGTGGCACCGTGGCCGGCGAAGTACTCGGTCAGCATCTGGGTGAGCTGGTGGGAGTCCTGGTGGATCTGGTCGAGGGTGCCGGCGCTGGTGACCACGCTGTGGGCGTGATCGGAGACGGGTCCGGGGTTGTAGGTGATACCGCCACTGTCTGCCATGGGGATCGATGTCCTTTCGAGTACGGGGGTGGGGGGTTAGGCGGACTGTCCGCCGAATAGCGAGTGGAAGGCGTGCTCGGAGTGGGACTCGTGCGACTCCATCAGGGCAGCGGCCTGGTTGAGGCCCTCGGTCAGGCGGTGGCCGCCGGTGAGGACTTTCTGGACGTCTTCGTGGATCTGCGCGGCGGTGGCATACGAGGCCTTGGAGCCGCCACCGTCCCACGTGCCAGCGCCCAGGATGTTCTCGTGGTCGGCCAGGTATTGGTTGGCGATCGCCTGCGCGTGTTCGATGTGCTGAGCCAACTTCGACGCGGTGTTCCGCATCAGTTCGGGCGTGACGACAATTGCTGCCATCGGTTCCTCCTCGGTTGTAGAACAACCCCCCCGGGTTCGGCGGGATGTAGCTGGCGGTAGTGTATTTGCTCCTCTCGGATGTGTCGATTCACCCTGTATTCAGCAAACGCCCAGGTCAAACCCGGTCGTCGACAACTCGCACGGTGTTGGTCCGGTCATTGGGCCGGTCGCCTTGGCCTTTTCCGCCCGCTCCGGCGCCGTGGGCCATCGGCATGCCGCCCATGCCGCCGGCGCTGGTGGTGGTCACCCGCTGCGACTCGACGGAACCCAGCGCGCCACTGGGCCGCAACCCCACCGGACGGCCGCCGCCGGACTCGAATGCGCTCACCGGTCGGGTGAACGCCGACATCGGCGCCGCCCCGCCGCCCCCAAAGCCGCCCGCACCGGGTGTGGACGTCGCATTGGCCAGCATCGCCGTGGCCGGCATCCCGCCGGCCCCGGCCGGATTCAGAGCGCCGCCCAGCATGCTCGGATTCATGAACATGCCCATCAGCGACTGCATCGGGCTCATCATCGATTGGGGCATCTGCATCAGCGACTGCGGCGCTTGCATGAGCGTCGAACCGATCTGCTGAACCGGTCCCAGCATCGAACTCATCTGCGAGCCCATGCCCTGGGCGGCGTTGGCACCCTGGCCGGCGGCATTGCTTGCCGTCGAGGTACCGGTGTAGGCGGCGCGCATGGCACCGCCGGCCGCGGCCTGCGATGCCGCTTCGCCGACCGCGCTGGCCGCCGCCGCCGGAGCCGCGGGTGAAGCGCCCATCCCGGCCACCGGTGCCGGGACCGACAGGCTGGAGATGAGCGCGGTCAGCACGGCCCCATAGGAGGCGCCTACCGCGGCGTTGTTGGGCCAGAACAGGCCGAAGTACTCGAATTCGAGCGAGGTGATGCGCGGCGTCAAGGCCCCCAGTACCGACGGGTTGATCCCGTAGTCGGTGGCCGTCTCGATCCGGTTCTCCTCGCACTCCGCAGTGGTGCGCATGCTGCCGTAGGCCAATTGGTAGGCCTCGACCGCGGCCGCGACGATCGGCGCCTTGACATCCACCCAGCCCGCCAGCCCGTGCAACGCCACGTTCAGCAGGGTCGCGTTGAGAACCGACCCCTCCGATCCGGCGCCGATCCAACCGATCGAGGTCAATGCGGTGTTGACTGCCGAGGCGATTCCCGACGCGTGGTGGGCCACGCCCAGAGATGTCCATGCCGCCCCATTGGTCAGCATGGTCGCAACGCCCGCGCCGGATTTGATCAACATGTCGTTGGTCTCCGGTGAGCGGGCGGCCCACCCCGGGTCGGCCACTGATTAGCCGCCGAGTGCGACGGTGGCGGCTCGCAGCGCTTCGGTGGCGCCGTAGACACCCGAGGCGGTGGCCTGCGCACCGGAGAACAGCCCGCGCTGCGCCGAATGCTCGGCGACGATGCCCAGGTATTGAGTTCCCGATGCCAGCAGGGCGGCCTGGAACGCGATGGAATCGGGGTCGTTACCCATCGGCAGAACGCCCAGCAGGGCCGGGCTGGCCGCGGAGGCGGCCGCCTCTGTCTCGGCGGTGATCGCCGCTTCGACGCCCGATGACGCCAAGACCGCTTCCGGTTCTACAGAGAACATAATTTCCTCCCCATGCCTCATCGCTGATGTGCCGACGTTGGCAAGTCGGAGTCGATCGTAAACCGATATTCGGCCCCCGTCACTTCACGATGTAAATACCGGTTACTGCTGCTCGAAATCGTGGATCATCGACGAGGGCACTCCGACCAGCACACCTTCCACTTCGGAATCGTTGACCAGTAATCCCCGGCCCGCGGGCAACGCCTGTGCGCGCACCATCCGATTGACCTTGTTCTGCGGGTCGTTGTCCATGAACAAAGTGGGCACCTTGGCGGCGCGCTGCGTCTTGACCCAGGGGTCCATCTCCAGCTGGCCGAAGTTGGAGGAGTTCCTGGTGGCGAACACGTGCAGCCCGATCTGGCGGCCCCGCTCCATCAGCTTCCACAACGCCGCGCCCACCGGGGGCTTGGCCGGATGGATCTGCGCCGGACGCAGATCCTGCACGTCGTCGACCAGCACGAAATGGCGCGGCCCCTCCCACGGCTTGAGGGCGCGCAGCTCCTCCTGGCTCAGGCCCTTGGCGGGCAGCCGGGGCAGCAGCACCTGCTGCGCCAGCGTGGTCAGCACCTCGTCGATCTCGTCCTGGTCGTAGGCGTAGGCATTGACGTAGCCGGCGCCCTGCAGGTCACGCAGCGGTCCGGTCTTGGGGTCGACGATGGTGATCTGGGCTTCCTGCGGGCTGAACCGCGCCATCACCGCTTCGCCGATCGCGGCCAGGGTGGCGCTCTTGCCGCATAGGGCCCGCCCCAGAATCATCATCCCGGGATGTTCGGACAGCATCAGCGGCACCGGCAGCAGATCGTGCTGCTCGCCGATCATGAACGCGATCGACGGAGCGGTCCGGGCGGGTGGCCGCTGGGCGACGTCGTAGGCCAGGAGCTCCGACAGCGCCACCGCGGGCGGCAGCCGCTTGAGCGTGGTGTGCTTGGTCACGCCCGCGACCTCGGCGACTCGCGCGCCCAGTTCCCGGGTCCCGATCCGGGCGCCGTCTTCGGTGGCCAGCTCCGGCACCCCGATGAGCATCTCGTGCAACGACTCGGTCAGACCGAAACCGGGCCGGTTCACGGTGCGCTTGGCGGCATCGCGGGCGTCCAGCGACGCCGTGCCCATCTCGTTCTCGCCCGGGTTCTGCAGCCGCAACTGGATGCGTACGTCGGAGTTCTGCAGCAACGTCTGACGCTGGCCGTGGATCCAGCCGGAAGCGCTGGTCATCAGGTGCACCCCGTACTCGGGACCGACACCGCTGAGCGCGATGATCCGGTCGCCGAGCATGGTGTCGGCGGCGTAGAGGTCGGAGAAGTCATCGATGACCAGGAACACGTCGCCGTAGGGATCGCCTGGATCGGTGCCCGCGAGGCTGTCGCCACCGGACCCGAAGCGCCGCTCCCGGAATTCGTTGATGTCGATCTTGTCGCGGCGGAAGGTGTCTTGGCGGGCGCTGATCAGCGCGGCCATGGTGGCAACGGTGCGCTCCACGCCCTCGCGGTCGGCCGGTGAGACGATGTCGGCCACATGCGGCAGCGTCTCGGCGTAGCCCAGCGTGGCGCCGCCGACACAGAAGAACGTCAACCGCGCCGGGGTGTACATCAGCGCCGCCGAACACATCAGCGTCATCAGCGTCGTCGTCTTGCCGCGGCTCTTGGCGCCGACCACCATCACGTTGCTGCGCAACACGTCGACGCAGTGCACCACCTGCTGGGCATCCTCGGGGATGTCTTTGACGGCCAGCGGCCACACCAGTCCCGGGTTGCGGCCGTAGTCGACGTTCCACGGCTTGCCCCGGTAGCGGGCCACCAGCTGATCGACCGACTCGGAGATCTCCAACGGGGGCAGCCACGGCAGGTGCGGTGCCTTGCGGTCGGCGGCAATCAGGGACTCGCGCAGCACATCGACGATCTTCTTCTTCTTGAACCCGTCGGCGTGCAAAAGGAATTCGTCGGGCTCGGCATCGGTGGCCGACATATCCTGCAGCGCTTGCGCGTCCGCCTCGTCCAGCGGCTGGTACTGCCAGGTGTAGAGCCGCGGTTTGGTCAAGGTCATGTCGAGCGTCTTGCCCGTCGACGTCTTGCGCTTGGGGACGACGAACGGCGCCGACAGGTAAAAGCAGCGGAACGGGTCCAGGTCGCGCGGGCCGACCTTCAACAGCCCGAAGCCGTTCTCTTTCGAGGGCAGGTGATAGGCGGCGTCCGAGCCGATTACCTCGCGGCTGTCGTCACCGGACTCGGCGCGCAGAGCCACCCGGAAGGCGATGTTGGACTTGACCTTTTGCAGCGACGACAGGTCCAGTCGTTGCCCGCCGAGCATGAAGAAGACGTTGGCGCCGCGGCCTTCTTGACCGATGTGGATGATCAGGTCGATCCACTTGGGGTGGTTCTGGAACAACTCCAGGTATTCGTCGATCACCACCAGCAGGATCGGCACCGGCTCCAGGTCCCGGCCGGCCAGCCGGATCTCCTCGTAGTCGTTGGCGTCGCGCGCACCGACGGAGTTGAACAGGCGGTAGCGCCGGGCGATCTCGCCGTCGATGGCCCGGCGCATCCGTTCGGCGAGGTGCCGCTCGTCCTTACCGAGGTTGGACAGGGCCGCCGACACGTGCGGGATGCCGAGGATGTCCTGGGCCGCGGACTCGAACTTCATGTCCACGAAGATCACGTTGAAGGTTTCCGGCGAGTGGGTCAGCGCGATGCCGTACACCAGGGAAAGGAAGAACTCCGATTTGCCCGAGCCGCTGGTGCCGATCACCACCGAGTGGAAACCGAAGCCGCCGAAGTCTTTTGCGCGCAGTACAACGTTCTGCAGTTCGCCGTTGGGTTTGGCGCCGACCGGGATCTCCGCCCAGCGTTCGTCGCCGCGACTGCGCCGCTCGGCCCACAGCCGGTCGACGTTCAGCTCGCGCGCGTCCTCGATGCCCAGCGCGCGCAACAGTTCCAGGGCGCCGCTGCCCGCGTCGGCGACGTCGACACTGGCTGTCGGGGACCAGCGCGCCATCGCCCGCGCGTAGCGGTAGGCGCGTGGCACCGACAGTTGGTCCGCGTGGGCGAAGAACTTGCCGCCGGAGCGCAGCATAGGACGCGGCGGATTACCGGTGACCTCGAAGATCTCATCGCGGGCGAACCCGACACCATTGCCGAGCCGGGAGGCGACCCGCAGCACCGTGATGCCCTCCTTGCCGACGCGCCCGACGACGCTCTCCCAGGCCTCGGGGCTGCCGGTGTTGTCATCGACGATCACCCAGTGCGGACCAAGATCGTGCCCGTCCGTGCCGGTCTCCAGCGCCGAGCCCATGGTGGTGGGACTGGGCGTCGACGGCGGCCGCCAGGCGCCGCGCTTGCCTTTCATGTGCAGGTCGGCGCCGAGCGTCGCCTCGAGTTCGGTCGGGCTGGTGAACACCAGGCGCCGCCACCCGCAGGCATCGAACAACTCGTCGTGCTGGTTGTGCGGAAGCCAGACCATCCACGACCACAGCTCGGGGTGCCGGGTCACCACCATCAACTTGACGTCCAGCGGATTGTGAAACACCGCCAACCCACTCAGCACCGAACGCAGCAACGAGCGGACCCCGTCCAGGTCCTCGCCAACGAAGCTGAAGCCCGGGCGGGCGCGCAGGTTGACCACTTTCGCGATGTCGCGGATCTTGCGTTGTTCGAGAATGAAGTCGCGCAACGCCTGGCCGGTGACCGGCTCCAGCTCCTCGTCGATCGGGATCTCCGGCCACTGCACCGACAACACCGAGTCCGGGGCGTGCTGCACGCCGACGCCCACCCGCACATCGAGGAAGTCCGCATCCGAGCGGCGACGCTCCCACATCTGCGGGCCGCCGATGACAGCGCCCAAGTCCTGCGGGTTGGAGTGCACCAACTCTTGGGAATTGCGTTGGGCGCAGACCGCTTTCTGGATCTCGTCGCGCTCGCTGTCGAGGGATCGCAGATAGCTGCGCCGGTTCTTCTCCTGCTCACCCCAGCTGATCTTGCGGGCCCGGCCGAATCGCCCGGAGAACATCAGCATGCCCAGGCCGGCCATGCCCACCATCGGGAACATGCCCGAACCCAGGCTGCGCACCCCGGACACGTAGAGCATGACGATGGTGCCGATCAGCGCGACGATCAGTGCGGGCATGCCGATCATCACCCACAGGTTGCGTGGCTCGCGTTCGGGGAGGGCGTCCGGCGCGCGGGGCGCGACCCGCACCGGCTTGGGCTCGGGGACCTGCAGACGGACCGGAACGAATGCGCGCTTCGACATCGCCTCAGTGCCCTCCTGGGACGCCCTGCTGATTGGTGGGGACTACCGGCTGCACCGCGCCGGCCGACGCCACGGTGTCGCGGGCCAGCAGCGCGGCATGCCGCGACAGTTCCGGACCGGTCGCGAAGGTGCGCAGCAGCGGCCACGGCGCCTGCTGTGCCGAGCCGGGATCCAGTCCGAGGCCCCGCAGGGTCTCGCTCTCACCGGCGATGCCGAACCGGACACCGTTGGGCGACACCCAGAACAGGGTTTCGCGGGAATCGGAGTCGAGCAGTTCGCTGGTCGAGGTGACGAAGTTGGTTGCGCCCGGCAGCACCAAGACCTGGTTGGCCACCACCGAGGTGGGGCTGCGGTCATCGCGCACCAACCGGACGATCCGGTTGTCCATCGCGGGCGACACCGGCAGGCCTCGCCCGCTGTACAGGGTGATCCGTGCCTGCCGGTCGCCGGGTGCCTTCTCCCAGCCCACGCACGTGGTCGGGTCGGCGGTGGTGTCGACGAACGTGAGCCTGCTGTTGGGGTAGTACTCCACGGGCAGCGTGCTGACTTCCGGGATGTTGACCAGCTTGTCCGGGCTGACCACCAGCGGCGCCACGGACCCGAATGAGTTCGCGCTGCGGATCAGGTCGGCCACGAAACTGGTGATCTTCTGGACCCCGTCGGGCACCAGCACGTAGAACTGGGAGCCGCCGCCGGCCGTCCGGGTCTCCAGCACCGCCCCGACCTGGGAGCCGGGCACCCACTGCGACGGCGTGCCGGCCAGGGGGATCACCGGGACCCGCAGCGGCTCCGTGCTGGGCAGCGCGTCGAACAGTGCCCGCGACATCTCCACCGGAGCGGTGATGCCCGGATCGATGCCGAGGCTCAGGGTGACCGCCCGGTCGGCGGGATCCACCTGGGACCGTTTGCCGCCCCAGATGACGTAGGTGGCGCCCTGGAAGCGGGTCAATACGCCCGCGCCCGGGGCCAGCGGCGCGGCACGGCCGGCCGTGCTCAACGGGCCCGCGATCGAGGTCACCACGGGGGGCTCGGCGCGGCGCGGGGAGCCCGCGGTGTCGCAGACCGCCCAGGCCGAGGGGGCGCCGGTGTTGGCGACCAATGAGGTCGGGGCACCCGGGATGCCGATCATCGGGCCGGTGGGGTACTTGGCGATCTCCGCGGGCTTGACCCAAGTGGGCACTTGCGCGTTGCCGACCGCCAGTCGAGCCGAGGTGATGTTCAGCGCCGGGTACAGTCGCCCGTCGATGCGCGCATAGATCGCACCGGAGTCGCGGTCGCCGACGATCGACGATGTCCGCACGATCCCGGCCGGACGCAGCACATTCAGCAACAGCATCCAGCCCATGCCGATGAAGATCAGCACGACCGAGAGCACGATCGCGGCGGTCTGCTTGCGGTCGTCGTGCTTCATGCGCACCGAGAATTTAGTGGTGGCGGCGCGCAGTCGTCGGTTGTAGAACAGGTGACCGGAGTTCTGGTCCCGGTTCGACAGACTCAGCGGCATGCTCTGTTACCCCTAACGGCGCACGCTCGGTGATGCTGCGCCGCCCCCTGCGGCGACAAAGCGCACCGCGACGACATTACTGGCCTTGGCCAGCGGGAACCAGTCACTTGGGAACACGCGATGACGCCGTCGGGCGTAGCTTTTGAGCTATGCCGGAGCAGTTGGGGGCGTTCGCTGAGGCCGCCCGGGCACGCGAAGAGCAGTTGGTGCAACGGTTGGCGATGGCGGTTGAGCTCGACCGGTCATTCGAGGGGATCCTGCGCGGTGCCCACCAGCACAACGTGCAGGCGCGGCAGCGTTTGGATGCGATCGAGGCCGCGATCCACCAGGCCGCCGCCAGTTGGCCAGGCTTGGACACCCCGGCCGGGGCCCGTCAGTTCCAGACCTTTCTCGTGGGCAAGACTCGGGAAGTCCACCAAGTCATCTCCGATGCCGCAGCGGACAGTCAGCAGCGGAGTGCGCAGGTGCAGGCGCTGACCGAGCGATACCGGGCTCGTGACGATCTGGCGTCGAGTGGGCCGAAGGGGTCAACAGGCCCGGACCGCGCGAACGAGTCGGCGCAAATGGTCGGCTTTAGGCACGGTATTGGAAATCCGCAGACACCTCCGCTCAAGCCAGACCCGTCTGATCCGCCGATGCCGCAACCCCCTACCGGGCATCCGCTTTCGGAATTGCCGCCTGAACTCGGCGGCAGACCGTCGGGTGAGTCCCCTCAGGTTCCACCGGTGAAATTTGGGCCGTATTGGGTTCCCCCCGAAGTCGCAGAAGCAGGGACCCAATGGGTTAACAGCCATGTTCCAAACCGGACTCCAGCGGAGTGGACGCAGGCATTGTCCGACACGTTAGGAGCGGGCTACGCGAAGGGTCAGCAGGAGCAGGCGATCCGCGTGCTGCAAGCGGCGCAGGCGGGCCAATGTAGCGTTGACGACGCAGCTAGAAGCCTTTTCGCGCTCGGATTGGATGGTTTGGGGGTCGCCGGCGCGGTACCGCTTGCTGAGGCTCCGCCGATCGCGATCGTCGCTGCTGCAGGGGCGCTGGGAGACGGTGTGCTGAATATCGGCGACATTATCCGGTGCTTGGGCGGATCAACGTAATGCGGACGGCTTCCTTTGGTGTCGAGCTAGACATCCTTCGAGTGCTAGGTGATCAATTTGTTCCGTGATTTGTTCCAAGTACTGCTGCCATTGTTAGTGACGGCAGGGACGTTGCCGTTACTGGATAAAAACCCCCGCCGGGTGAGAGCGTTCGGCGTAGCACTCCTCGTTTTTGCGGTGCTCTGTGTTCCTCTCCTCATGATCGAGCTGTCTTCGGCGGGTGGAAAGGTCTGGCTGGCTGCGCTGCGCATGGTGTCTTGCCTACTCGGAGGCGTCTATCTGCTGGTCCGGGTTCATCTTTCGCGACGCGAAGTGGACCAATAATTCGGCCGGGTGCGCCACAACGGCGGCGCATAGTCGCCGCTTCGATCAGCGCGGCGAAGGGTCTGTCACTTCGACGAGTCGTTCGTGTCCACAATGCGTTTCAGCGGCGTGATGCCAGGGTGCCCGGCATCTTTTGCGACGGACTTGGTCACCGGCACATTGGGCGGGGCCGTCGTGCGACCCTTGACGGGCTGGCCGTTGGCCACGCCCGGAGCGGCGATCCGCTTCGCGTCGGTCTTGTCGTCTTTGCCGCCCTTGCCGCCGGCGCCAGCCCCGCCGGGCATCATCGGCATCATCCCGCCGCCGCCCCCACCCGCGGTGGGCGCACCGCCAGCGGGGCCGGCCGCACCGGTATTGGCCAGGGAGCTAGCGGGCGTTGTCGGCGTTGAGGTCCCTGGAACCGGGGGCGGACCGAGGTTGCTGGCCGGCGTGGTGCCCACACCCAGTCCTCCGCCGCTTCCGCCGGAGCCGAAATCTCCACCGCCCAAGCCGGGGTCGGGACTGATGTCTGAGGCCAGCGTGGTGCCGCCGAGGCCGGCCTTGCCCAGCGACGACGCGGCGCTCATCAGTGGTGACAACGCGCCCTGGCCGGCTTGCATCAAGCCCTGGGGCAGCTTGGTCACCGCGCCGAGGGCCCCGCTGAGTGCACTGGTGATGCCCTGCATCGCGCCGTTGACGCCCTGCATCGCCCCGCCCATGGCTTCCTGCGGTGATTGCTGCGCCATCAGGGCGTCGCCCTGCGAGGCGACGTTCTGGAACTTCGACGCCGCGTCGGCCTCGTGCTCGGCGAACTTGCGCACGGCATCGGCGGCGTGGCCGGTGCGGTCCCGGTGATCGTTGGCGAGTTCGGTGTTCGTCTCGACCAGGTTCAAGTTGGTTGCGGCGCCGAAGGCGGCCATCGTGGCGTCGACCGGGGAGGATCCGCCCGGATGGACCGGTCCCGGAGGGATCGCCGTCGGGGGCTGTGAGAGCGCGATGTGCAAGAAGTCCGCACCGTAATGCTTCACGAAGTCGTCTGTCATGGCCTAACACCTCCATGCCGTACGGCCACTGCCAGATACCAGGCCAGGTGGTAACGGGCGAGCTCTTCGCTTCCATCGATCAGGGCGTCGATGGCCGCCAACAGCATCCAGTCGGCGACATCCCGCGGAGCATGCTGCGGATATGCCGACAGTACTCGCGCCTGTGTCGCGGTGACTACCTGCCGGAACAGCTCGATTTCGTTGTCGGCGACACCGGATCTGCGGGCCACGGCGCGTGCCACGATCTGCACGATCCGCGGTAGGCGGTCGTTGGTGCCGGTGATGTCGATGAGCGTGGGGCCGAGTTCGTCGACGTGCTGCCCATAGCGGGCGCGCTCCCCGCTGCCGGGAATCGGATCGTTCGGACCGGCCTCGGTGACATAGGTGTTCGGTTGATGGGCGGCGGCGGCGATCACCGCACCCAGCAGATCGACCGCGCTGGTATCGCGGCGACGGTGGGCCGGGTCCAGCAACGTCAGCCCGGGCGGGAGTTTGACGGTGGGCGGAATCCAGCCGCCGGCCAAGTCGGTGGCCAGCACGGTGGTGGTCTCGTCGTCGCGAAGCCCGGCCGCCCAGGCCAGGTCCGGCGCCTGGCGGGCCACGGCGTCGACTTTGCGCTGCAGATCCTGGTGTTCGGCCAGCCGCCGGGCGGCCGTACCGGCTCCGGCTCCGGCCGTGCTCCCGGCGCCCATGCTGCCGGCCACCGATGCGCCGGACTGACTGGCGGCGCCGGGTGTGGGTTTGCCCGGTGCCGGACGATCGCCGGTGGAGGCCACGGTTGGACCCCCGGACGCCGGCGTGGTGGGGCCACCGGGCGGGGGAGTCGGGCCCGCAGGACCGGCAGGCGCCGTGGGTGCCGCCGGGACGGCGGCAGCGGCCGGGCGCAAATCTGCCCCGTAGCCGGGCAAGGGGCCCGCCGGGGCCGCCGGGCCGGCGCTGATCGGCCCCGACGACACGGAGGCCGGGCTCGCTGTCACCGGCGGTGCCGTGGGTGCTGCCGGTGTCGCGCCACCCGTGGGAGCGGGCGGGGCGATCTCGGTGTTGGGGCTGGCCAACTGGGCCATATTGCCGAGCGCACCACCGGCCATCGGCGTCACCGACGGTGAGGGCGGAATCTGGGATGGCTGACCGAATCCCCCGGTGCCCGCTCCGCCCGGCGTCAATGGCGATGGCGGCCCGCCCAGTCCGGGAGGACCACCACCTGGCATGCCCGTGGCAAGCGCTTGGGCCGGCCCGCCGCCCGGGAGGCCGGGTGGCATACTGCCACCGCCGCCGGGGCTTCCGAGGCCTGACATGCCGGAGGCCATGGGGGAGGGGACGCTGCCTCCACCACCGACTGGCGGCACTCCGCCGGGTATGCCGCCACCCCCTGGTGGCACGAGGCTAGGGGCGACCGCTGGGCCGCCCGCACTTTGCGTACCGGTGCTTGTGTTGTTACCGACGCCACTGCCGCCGCCGGCGGTGAAGCTGTTGCCGCCGCCTGTGCCGCTGCTGGTGTTTACGTCGTTGCCGTTGGCGCCCGCAGGTGCGTTGTCAGTGCCGCCTGCGGTGTTGTTGCCCCCGCCGGTGCC
>NZ_JRMM01000052.1:0-25905 GCF_000972905.1 Mycobacterium sp. UM_Kg27 | reverse complement strand
GGGCCGCTCACCCCGACGGCTGGCTGGCCCTGCTGCACAGCCAGCTCCTGTGCCGGGTATGACGGCTTAGAGCAAGCGTTTCGGCGGGGTGGATTTAGCGACCAGTTCGGCGTCACTGGTGACCGCGTCGCCCAGCACCTCATCGATGCGGGCCAACAGCTCATCGGGGATCCGCACGCCGGACGCCTTGACGTTCTCGGTGACCTGTTCCGGGCGCGACGCCCCGACCAGCGCGGCGGCGACGTTGTCGTTCTGCAGCACCCAGGCGATCGCCAACTGCGCTGTCGTCAGCTCCAGCTCCGCGGCAATCGGCGTCAACTGCTGGACCCGGGTCAACACGTCGTCGGTCATGAAGCGTTTGATGAAGTTCGCGCCGCCCTTCTCGTCGGTGGCACGCGAGCCGGCCGGCGGGGGCTGACCGGGCAGGTACTTGCCGGACAGCACGCCCTGGGCCATCGGCGACCAGACGATCTGGCTCAAGCCCAGTTCCCGGCAGGCCGGGACCACCTCGGGCTCGATGATCCGCCACAGCATCGAATACTGCGGCTGGCTGGAGATCAGCGAGATGCCGAGCTGGCGGGCGAGCCCGTGGGCCTGGCGAATCTGGTCGGCGGTCCACTCGCTGACCCCGATGTAGAGCGCCTTGCCCGCCCGCACGATGTCGGCGAAGGCCTGCATGGTCTCCTCCAGCGGGGTGAACGAGTCATACCGGTGCGCTTGGTACAGGTCGACGTAGTCGGTGCCCAGCCGGCGCAGCGACCCGTCGATGGCCTCCATCATGTGCTTGCGGGACAGGCCGGTGTCGTTTTTGCCCAGTGGAGCTTGGCCGACCGGCCAGTACACCTTGGTGAAGATCTCCAGCGATTCACGCCGCCGCCCCTTCAGCGCGGCGCCCAGCACCTCCTCGGCGCGCCCGTTCGCGTAGACATCGGCGGTGTCGAAGGTGGTGATTCCCGCATCGAGCGCGGCGTGCACGCACGCGGTGGCGACGTCGTTCTCGACCTGCGAACCGTGGGTGAGCCAGTTGCCGTAGGTGATCTCGGAGATCTGCAGGCCGGAGTTGCCCAGGTAGCGAAATTCCATAAGGCCATCATGGCTCACGACACTGGGACGTGTCTCGTGCGGCGATCACTATCCTGGACGCCATGGCCCGCTCCGTCGACCTCGCACGCCTGGGAGAGCTGTTGGGCGGCTATCGCTTCGCCTTCTTGGTCACCGCCGGCGACGACTACCGCGTCCGCACCACGGCGATCACCCCGACCTTCGACGGCGCCCGGCTGAACATCGGACCGGTGGGATCGCACGGCCGGGCGAACCTGTCGAGCCGCACCGCAGTCAGCCTGGTCTGGCCCGCGCGCGACGTCGGCGAATACTCGTTGCTCGTCGACGGCCAGGCCGAGCTTCCCGAGGATCCGGCCGCCCCGGTGCTGGTGACGCCGACCAAAGCCCTGCTGCATCGGCCGGTGTTCGAACCCGGAACCCAGCGGGCTGTCGGCACCGCCCATGACTGCGTGCAACTCAAGGCAGATTGACAGCCTGGGGGTTTAGGCTCGAATCCATGAGCGCTACCGTGGATTTCGATCGACTCGCCGAGAAGCTCGCGGGCTACGACTACGCCTATCTGATCACCGTCGACGCCGAGAACCGTCCGCACCCGGTGCCGGTGATGCCGGTACTGCGGGGCGACACGGTGCACATCGGCGCGCTGGGCGGTCGGCGCAGCCGGGCGAACCTGGCGCGCACCGCGGATGTGACCGTGATGTGGCCACCGCCGGTTCCGGGCGGCTACACCGTCATCGTCGACGGCACCGCCCAGGTGTCCGATGCCGGTGAGCTGGCCAGCGTGACGATCTCGCCCAGCCGTGCCGTCCTGATTCGAGTCGCCACGCCCGAATCACCGGGCGAGACACCCTGTTACAGCGATTGCGTCGACCTTAAAGTCAGTCCGCGGGGAGCCTGAGCGGTCGTCCGGCCACCATCAGCACGACCTCGTCGGAGGCCGCGGCGATCCGCGCGTTGAGCACTCCGAGCAGGTCGCGGAACAGCCGACCCGACGCGGTGGCCGGCACTACCCCGCTGCCCACCTCGTTGCTGACCGCCACCACCGGCGCCGGGCAGGCCTGCCAGGCCGCCACCAGCTCGTTCATATCGGCGTGCACACCGTCCAGCGCGCCGCCGTCCCACCCCTGGTGCAGGTCCATCCGCGCGGTGAGCCAGGTGCCCAGGCAGTCCAGCAGCACCGCGTTGGGGGCCGACCGCAGTTCCTCGGCGACGTCGGTGGTCTCGACGGTGCGCCAGCAGCCGGGCCGCCGCGACCGGTGTAGCCGCACCCGCTCGGCCCATTCCGGGTCACCTTCGCGCACACCGCCGGTGGCCAGGTAGGTCACCGCCGGCTCGTCGGCCAGCAGCGCCTCGGCGTGCGCCGACTTGCCGGAGCGTGCTCCGCCCAGCACCAGCGTGCGGGTGCTGCGACCGCCTGCTGCGCCCACTCGCACCACCTCACCGTCACGCCCCGGCCGGGCGCCTGAATCTGACAGTACGGCAGTCAATTCCGGCTCGGAAGGATTGTGGTGGCTCAGGTGTACCGCGACGACATCGGTGCTGTCGGTGACGGCCCCCGACCGTCGCAGCCGCGAGACGGTCGCAGCGAACGCCGGCAGGTCGTGGTGCTCGGTGCCGTGTCCGGTGTAGGTCCCGAACGTCTCCTCCAAAAACACCGCGTCGTAGCCGGCCTCGGCCACCGCAGCGTGTGTCTCCTCGGGCAGTGGCCCGGTATCGGTGGCCCAGAAGATCCGGCCGCCAACCGATTCCAGGTCATAGAGCACTGCGTCGCTGCCGATGTCGGTGCCGTGGGCGGCGGCCAGAACTCGCACGTCGTAGTCGCCGAGCCGGATCCGGTCACCGGGCTGCACGGTGATGAATCGCACCGGATCGTCGGGCCCCACCCAGTGCTCGCATTGTTGCAGGGCGCTGGGTGGGCCGACCACGTCCAGTGGTTCGACGGCCCCGGTCCAGTGCCTCATCAGCAGCGCAGCCGGGCCGACGTGGTCCGGGTGGCCGTGGGTGAAAAGGATGTGGCGGACCTTCGCCAGTGAGCGCCGCAAGCGCAGCGCGGCACGCGGCGCTTCCGGGCCGCAGTCCAGCAGCAGCACGTCATCGATCAGCGCGGCGGTCTGACCGCGCACGTGTGCCGCCGTCGCGCAGGAGGCGCAGCGGCAGAACGGGTTGGGCCAGCCGTCGGCGCTGCCGGTGCCCAGCAGCAGGACTTCCATGGCACCTCCCGCCGTTGACTTCGCGCCCAGGGCGCCCCACTGGCGCTTTCCCGCCGTCGCAGCAGAGTCAACGTAAACGACGAAGGCCCGGCCCCCCGAAGGGAGGCCGGGCCTCTCGTGCAACCAGACTTAGAAGTCCATGCCGCCCATGCCACCGGTCGGGTCGCCCGCGGGTGCGGCCGCCTTCTCCGGCTTGTCGGCGACAACGGCCTCGGTGGTCAGGAACAGGGCCGCGATGGACGCCGCGTTCTGCAGCGCCGAGCGGGTCACCTTCACCGGGTCGGCAACGCCGGCCTTGAGCAGGTCCTCGTACTCGCCAGAGGCGGCGTTGAGGCCGGTGCCCGACGGCGAGTTGGTGACCTTCTCGGCGACAACGCCGGGCTCCAGGCCCGCGTTGAAGGCGATCTGCTTCAGCGGAGCCGACAGCGCGACACGCACGATGTTGGCACCGGTCGCCTCGTCACCGTCGAGCTTGAGCTCGTCGAGCGACGGAGCGGCCTGCAGCAGGGCCACGCCGCCACCGGCGACGATGCCCTCCTCCACGGCGGCCTTGGCGTTACGCACAGCGTCCTCGATGCGGTGCTTGCGCTCCTTGAGCTCCACCTCGGTGGCGGCCCCGGCCTTGATCACCGCAACACCGCCGGCCAACTTGGCCAGGCGCTCCTGCAGCTTCTCGCGGTCGTAGTCGGAGTCGCTGTTCTCGATCTCGGCGCGGATCTGGGCCACCCGGCCGGCGATGGCGTCGGAGTCACCCGAGCCCTCGACGATGGTGGTCTCGTCCTTGGTGATGACGACCTTGCGGGCGGTGCCCAGCAG
Organism: Mycobacterium sp. UM_Kg27; assembly: GCF_000972905.1. NCBI lineage: Bacteria > Bacillati > Actinomycetota > Actinomycetes > Mycobacteriales > Mycobacteriaceae > Mycobacterium > Mycobacterium sp. UM_Kg27. The sequence goes on along the minus strand of NZ_JRMM01000052.1, from coordinate 21,817 downwards.
GGCGATGTCGGCGGTCTCCAGCGACAGGCCGACCTCTTCGCTGATGACCTGGCCACCGGTGAGGATCGCCATGTCCTGCAGCATCGCCTTGCGGCGGTCACCGAAGCCCGGGGCCTTGACGGCAACGGACTTGAAGGTGCCGCGGATCTTGTTGACCACCAGGGTGGACAGGGCCTCGCCCTCGACGTCCTCGGCGATGATCAGCAACGGCTTGCCGGACTGGATGACCTTCTCCAGCAAGGGCAGCAGGTCCTTGACGGTCGAGATCTTCGAGCTGACCAGCAGGATGTAGGGGTCCTCCAGGACGGCTTCCTGACGCTCGGCGTCGGTGACGAAGTAGCCCGAGATGTAGCCCTTGTCGAAGCGCATACCCTCGGTGAGCTCCAGCTGCAGGCCGAAGGTGTTGGACTCCTCGACGGTGATGACACCCTCGTTGCCGACCTTGTCCATGGCCTCGGCGATCAGGTCACCGATGGTCTGGTCGCCCGCGGAGATGCCGGCCGTGGCCGCGATCTGCTCCTTGGTCTCGACCTCTTTGGCCGTTGCGAGCAGACCTTCGGTGATCTTCTCGACGGCCTTCTCGATGCCGCGCTTCAGACCCAGCGGGTTGGCGCCGGCGGCCACGTTGCGCAGGCCTTCCTTAACCAGGGCCTGGGCCAGCACGGTGGCGGTGGTGGTGCCGTCACCCGCGACGTCGTCGGTCTTCTTGGCGACCTCTTTGACCAGCTCGGCGCCGATCTTCTCGTAGGGGTCCTCCAGCTCGATCTCCTTGGCGATGGACACACCATCGTTGGTGATCGTGGGGGCGCCCCACTTCTTCTCCAGGACGACGTTGCGGCCCTTGGGGCCCAGCGTCACCTTGACCGCGTCGGCGAGGGCGTTCAGGCCCCGCTCGAGGCCCCGACGGGCCTCTTCGTCATACGCAATTTGCTTAGCCATTGCGAAGTGATTCCTCCGGTTAGGGGGTGCACGTCTTGTCGGTCGGGTGCAGTGCCCGCGACGGACGGCTGTGGGTGTGCTCCGCAGGTGCGGCCCCGTGCCTCACCGTCCCGACCTAGCACTCACCGGTCGCGAGTGCCAACGTCATTTTTAGCACTCGCCTATGGAGAGTGCAAGGTTGCTAGAGATCGAGCAGCTGCTCATAGAAGCCGCCGAAGCCGCGGGCCCGGTTCACCAGGTGCACCTCCAGGATCCAGTGGCAGACCCGGCCGGTGGGGTCGGTCCGGCGCATCGGCTCGTCGGATCCGGGCGCGACGTAGAACCGCGCGTCGTCACCGGAGATCTTCTTGTGCGGAAACTCCCCGAGCAGGTGCCCGGCGATGGGGGCGCCGAACTCGAAGCCCTCGTCCTGGGCCAGGCCGACGACGTGTTCGAACAGCTGCGCGCCCGTGATGTCGGCGTGCGCGTCGAAGAAGGCGCGACCCGCGCTCCACACCCGTGGCAGCGCGTCACGCAGCGCGAGCTTGTCCGGATCCTCACCGAGCACGAAGGTGCGACCGAAGTCGGCCTCCCACTCTTCGAAGATCGGCCCCAGATCCAGGTAGGCGATGTCGTCGTCGGCCATGACGCGGTCGGGCGGGTCGGCGTGAAACGGCAGCAGGCTGTTCTCCCCGGCCCGCACCACCCGCCGATGCCAGTGCCGCGTCACCCCGAACATGTCCGCGGCCAGGTCGCGGATCTCATCGGAGAGCTGCCGCTCGCCGACTCCGGGGCGGACCATGCCGCGGCGCTCGATCACGTCGAACAGTTCGACGGCCTTGTCCTGCGCGTCGCGGAGCCGCTCGACACGGACGGATTCCGGCTCGCGCGGGGTGGACACGCCAGCGATCCTATCGGCTTGCCCTAGACTGCATCTCGATCAGATAGGAGACCGGGTGCGGGCTGAAGCAGCGCCCAGCACCCGGGCTTTGCGGGGCTGGCAACGCCGGGCTCTGGTGCGCTATCTGACCGCCAAGCCGCGAGATTTCCTGATGGTGGCCACCCCCGGCGCCGGTAAGACGACGTTCGCGCTGCGGATCGTCGCCGAGCTGCTCGCCGACCGCACCGTCGAGCGGATCACCATCGTGGTGCCCACCGAACATCTCAAGGTGCAGTGGGCATCGGCCGCCGCTTCCCACGGCATCGCACTGGATCCACGGTTCTCCAACTCCGACTCGCAGACCAGCTCCGAGTACCACGGCGTGGTCGTCACCTACGCACAGGTCGCCAGCCACCCCACCCGGCACCGGGTGCGTACCGAGGCCGCGAAAACCCTGGTGATCTTCGACGAGATCCACCACGGCGGCGACGCCAAAAGCTGGGGCGACGGCATCCGCGAGGCGTTCGACGATGCCACCCGCCGGCTGGCGCTGACCGGAACGCCCTTCCGCAGCGACGACAGCCCCATTCCCTTCGTCAGCTACGAGCCCGACGGCGCCGGCCACCTGCGCTCGGTGGCCGACGACAGCTACGGCTACACCGACGCGCTGGCCGACGGCGTGGTGCGCCCGGTGGTGTTCATGGCCTATTCGGGTGAGGCCCGCTGGCGCGACAGCGCCGGTGAGGAGCACGCGGCCCGACTCGGCGAGCCGCTGACCGCCGAGCACACCGCCCGAGCGTGGCGAACCGCGCTGGACCCGGCCGGGGAATGGATGCCGGCGGTGATCACCGCCGCGCACACCCGGCTGCGCCAGCTGCGCGAGGGCGGCATGGCCGATGCCGGCGGCATGATCATCGCCACCGATCAGAAGGCCGCGCGCGCCTATGCGGTGCTGCTGAAACGGCACACCGGCGAGGAACCCACCGTGGTGCTCTCCGACGATCCCAGCGCGTCGGACAAGATCGCACAGTTCTCCGCGGCCACCAGCTCGTGGCTGGTGGCGGTGCGGATGGTCTCCGAGGGCGTCGACGTGCCGCGGCTGGCCGTCGGGGTCTACGCCACCAGTGCCGCCACCCCGTTGTTCTTCGCGCAGGCGATCGGCCGGTTCGTGCGGTCACGGCGGCCCGGCGAGACCGCCAGCATCTTCTTGCCGTCGGTGCCGTCGCTGCTGGGCCTGGCCAGCGAGATGGAGCAGCAGCGCAACCACGTGTTGGGCAAGCCGCATCGGGAATCCGAACGCGACGAGTTCGAGGACGCGCAGCGCCGGCGCGACGAACCCTCCGAGATGGACAACAAGTTCGAGTCGTTGGGTGCCGACGCCGAGCTGGACCAGGTGATCTTCGACGGCGCCTCGTTCGGCACCGCGACCCCGGCCGGCAGCGAGGAGGAGGCCGACTACCTTGGCATCCCCGGGCTGCTGGACGCCAACCAGATGCGCGACCTGCTGCGGCAGCGCCAGGAAGAGCAGTTGGACCGCCGGTCGAAAGTGGCCGCCGCTGGTGGGGCTCCGGCGCCGACGACCACGCACGGCCAACTGCGGGCACTGCGTCACGAGCTCAACGCGCTGGTGTCGGCGGCCCACCATCGGCTCGGCAAGCCGCACGGCTGGATCCACAACGAGCTGCGCCGGCGCTGCGGCGGTCCCCCGGTGGCGGCCGCGACGTCGGATCAGCTGCGGGCGCGGATCGTGGCGATTCGGCAGCTCCATCGCGAGTCATAGCCCGCGACGGGTGGGGTAGCCGGCGCCGGGGATTCAGCGAGTCCAGGCGCTGTGCGCAACCCAGGGCGATGCCTGCGCGGCCACCGACCACGCCCACTCCTGCGGCACGTCGATCACCCGATAGGCCTTGACGCCCGCGGCGGTGGCCGCGATCAGGGTGGCTACTCCGGCGCGGCGCTGAAACCAGCTCTGATGCACCGTCCAGCCGACAATGCCCGCGGTTTCGATGCAGTAGCGGCGCTGCTCCCAACTGCCGGTGCGCGCCGAGAGCCAGTGCGCGTCGACGCGATGCCCCAAGGCGCGCACTCGGTCGACGGCCAGCAATGCGGCGCCCAGCGTCATCGCCCCCCAGGCCGGCCAGCACCACTGCGGCAGCGCAATGAACGCCGTCGCAATCCCCAGCCCGGCCCCGGCGGCCACCGGCAACAGCAGCGCCCGCGTCCAGCGCCGGCGAGTCGCCGCCGCGCCGTGCTTGCGCAACGGGCCGGTGACCACGAGTGGGTCGGCGACCAACCCGGTCAGGACCTCTTCGGCGGTAACCCGCGGGCAGGGCGGCAGCAGGATCGACGACTCGCCTTCCCCATTGACCCCGGTCATCGCCGCATCCAGCCGCGCGCCGCCGAACAGACGCACCAGCAGGGGGCGCCGCAGCGTTCCACCGCGCAACCGGCGCATGTCGTAGCTGTGTTCGCGCACCCGCAGCAGGCCATAGCTCAGCGCCAAGATGTCCCCGCCGGCGCCGGAACTACGGGACAACACCAGACCTCCGTAGGTCACCAGCGAGCGCAGCACCGCCAACAGCATGGAGACCACCACCAGCAGGGCGGCGATCAGCGTCAGGCTCTGCTGAACGCCGAACTGTTCAGCGGCCTGAAGCCAGGACCGGCTCACCGGCGAATCCTCCAGCGCCGCCCAGACTCCGCTCTGATAGAGCGCACCCACCGCGGCCCCGACCATCACCAGCCCGGACAGACTCAGCGGGCTGTAGCGCAACCACGACGGCCGCCACCGCGCCAGCACCGTCGCCGGGGCCCGCACCGGTGCGGTCGCAGTTTCGCCGGTTTGCCCGGTGTGGGACAGCAACGTCGCGCGCAGCCGGGGGACCTCGCTGCTCTCGACCGCGTTCAGTTCGAAGGCGCCGTCCGCGGCGGCATGCTGACCCGTACTGACCCGCAACACCGTCAGGCCCAGCATGCGGTGCAACAGCCGGGCGTCGGTCGCCACCGAGCGAATCCGGTTGCGGGGCACCGAAAGCACCTTGCGGCGCAACAGACCGGAGCGCAGCTCGACCCGGCCGGCGTCGGGGTCGGGTTCGATGCGGTAGGTGGTGGTGAACCACCGCGTCACGCCCACCACGGCGATCACCGACACCACCGCCAGCACCCAGGGGCGGTTGTCGGTCGCTGAGCCGAACACCACCACCGCGATCAGCAGGGGCAGTTCGCGCAGCACTTCGTGCAGCGGATGCACCAGCAGCATCCGCGGGCTCAGCCGTTGCCATTGTCCAGCGCGCTGTGTGCTGTTCATCTGCCTTCTCCGTGCCTGGGCAAAATGCGCCTGCGCGACGGCACCTCGCCGCGCCTTGCATGGAACCGTATCCGCACGCGTTGCCCAGTGACCGCCAGGCGGGGGCGAATCGCTAGGAGAGCTCGCCGTCGTCGGCGGTGTCGCCTTCTGCCAAGTGGTGCAGGACTCGTTCGTTGAGGGCGGCGAGCATGTCGAGTTCCGCCGCGGTGAACAGGTCGACGAAGTTGCGGCGCACATCCTCTACGTGTCCGGGCGCCGCTTTCTCGATGGCGTCGCGGCCGGCCGGCAACAGGCAGACCATGGTGCTGCGAGCGTCGTCCGGGTTGGGTTCCCGGCTGATCAGCCCGTCTTTCTGCATGCGACGCACCTGATGGGAGAGGCGACTCTTCTCCCAGCTCAGTGCTTTACACAGTGCGTGGGCAGGCATGCGGTCCTCGTCGAGAGCCGAAAGCACCGCCAGAACTTCGTAGTCGGCCCCGGACAGGCCTGACTTCTGCAGGCGCCGGTTGAGGTGGGCCTCGATCTGTTGGTGCGCGTGCACGAAGGCCCGCCAGGCGCGGTCTTCGCGCGGGTTCAGCCAGTTCGGTTCCATCGGCCTCCACACCTCTTCAATTTGTTGACGCATCATCCAAATCAGCCTAAGGTTGAATAGTCAACCTTTTGAGCCTCAGTATAGACGGGACACCTCATGAGCAGCATCAGCATCATCGGCACCGGAAACATGGCCCGTGCCATCGGCACGCTGGCGGTAGCGGGCGGCAACACCGTCGAGATCATCGGCCGTGACCAGACCAAAGCCGCCGACCTGGCCCGGACTCTCGGCGGCGGCACCACGACCGGAGACTTCGGCGCCGTACCGGCCGGTGACATCGTCATCGTGGCCCTGTTGTACGCCCACGTCGTCCCGGTCGTCACCCAGTACGGAGATGCCCTCGCAGGCAAGGTCATCGTCGACATCAGCAACCCCTTCAACCCCGCGGCGGACGGGTTGGCCATCCCCGAGGGCACCTCGGTCGCGGAAGATGTGGCCAAGGCCGCCCCGGCCAGTGCCAGCGTGGTGAAGGCGTTCAACACCATCTTCGGTGTGGTGCTGGCCCAGGGCCGGCCGCTCGACGTCTTCCTCGCGGGCGACGACACGCGCGCCAAGGCGGCCGTGGCGGAGTTCATCGCCAGCCTCAAGCTGCGCCCGCTGGACGTCGGCGGGTTGAACATGGCGCACTGGCTGGAAGGAACGGGCCTGGTCATGATGGGCCTCGCCCGTCACGGAGTGGGCAACTTCGACTTCGCCCTCGGCGCCACCGCTGCCGCCTGAGCCCAGCGCCACTCGTCCACGCGAGGATTGCGCCGGGTGATCCGCGCCCCCGCAATGGTTGATGGATCACCGAAAGGAATCGCGATGAAACTTGGTTTTGCACTTCCCATCGTCGGGCCCGCTATCAGCAGCGCCGCTGGTCTTAGTGCGTTCTGCCGCGGACTCGAGGACCTTGGCTACGACACGCTGTGGGTCGGCGATCGCCTAGTCACCCCGGTCGCTATGCAGAGCACCTATCCCGGTAAAGAGCAGCCGTACCCACCGCAGATGACCCGCTACCTCGATCCGGTGCTGCTGTGGACCGTCGCCGCTACGGCGACCAGTCGGATCCGGCTGAACGCCAGCACGCTCAGCACGTTCTACTACGAGCCGCCACACCTGGCCCGGCTGCTGACCACGCTGGACGTGCTCAGCGAAGGCCGCCTTGACGTGGGCGTGGGCATCGGGTGGATGAAGGACGAACACGACATCGCCCGCAGTGCGAACTGGCGCCGCCGCGGGCAGATGCTCGATGACCTGCTGGCGTTCCTGCACCGGTGGTGGACCACCACCCCGGTGTCGTGGGACAGCGAGTTCTTCTCGCTGCCGCCGGTCCATGCCGACCTGCGCCCGGTGCAAGTCGGCGGTCCGCCCATCTGGATCGGAGGGGCCAGCGAGGCCGCGATGCGACGCGTCGGCCGCAGCGGGACCGGCTGGCTCGGGGTCGAAGGACTACAGGACGAGGTCACCGACCACCTGTGGTCGATTGCGCGCCGTGCGGCCAAGGAAGCCGGCCGCGATCCGGACGCGCTGAAGACGGCCATGCGGATCAACCTCGAACCGGGCACGTCGGTTGAGACTGTTGCCGGCAAGCTCGAGCGCCTCGCCGGGTCCGGCGCTGACGAGGCGATCGTGGATGCCTTCGCCATGTTCCCCACCCTTGACCAGATGCTTGAGTTCGCCGGCCAGGTGATCGCCCGATGGCGTGCTGGTCTGACCGCTTCATCGTCGTAGCTACCCCGGATGCGTACCTGCCTACTTAGGTGGCGTCCTCGGCACCCAGCGCAGCGATGTCGGTCAGTTGCGCCACGATCCGGTCGGCCACGGCGGCATCCAGCGCCACGATGTGCACCGCGCCCGCCGACGACGCGGTGGTCACCCGCACATTGGCCAGCCCCAGCAGACGGTCCAGCGGACCCCGGTAGGTGTCGACGGTCTGCACCCGCGAGATCGGCGCGATCCGGCGCTCCTGCACCAACCACCCGGTGCGGGTGTAGACCGCCTGGTCACTGACGTCCCACCGGTGCACTTGGTAGCGCCACAGCGGGGCGATCACCGCCGAGACCAGAAACCCCACGGCGGTGACCCCGATAGCGGCGCCGTGCAGCCAGGCCAGCCGCTCGTCGGCTATCGCCCAACCCACCTGCAGCAGCGCCAGAAACAGCCAGGGCACCGCGCCGACCAGCGCCCAGACCAACGGCGCTCGGGAGCTGGGCGGATTGGTGGGATCGACCAGGCTGATCTCCGGAGACCCGTCTGCGTGCTGCGCCATGTAGGAGAGGATGTCAGGACGCAGGCTGCGCCGCACCGTCGACCGTGCGACCGGCGAAATTCCACCCGGCGCACGATGCGTCACCTGAGTATCGTTGTCGCATGAGTAGCCGGGACCGATGGGCTGCGGAAGATGTGCCGGATCAAACCGGCCGTGTCGCGGTAATTACCGGCTCCAACACGGGAATCGGCTATCACACCGCGGAGATACTCGCCGGGCACGGCGCGCTGGTGGTGCTGGCGGTGCGCGACCTCGAGAAGGGCAGCGCGGCGGCGAAACGGATCCGCAACGCGCACCCGCAGGCAAGCGTCGAGGTCCAAGAACTCGATCTCAGTTCGCTGGCGTCGGTCCGCGAAGCCGCCGAGGCCTTGGGCACCGCCCACCCCCGCATCGATCTGCTGATCAACAACGCCGGCGTCATGTACACGCCCAAACAGCGCACCGTCGACGGCTTCGAGCTGCAGTTCGGCGTCAACCATCTGGGGCACTTCGCCCTGACCGGCCTGTTGCTGCCGCGGATGCTGCGGGTGAAGGGGTCCCGCGTGGTGACCGTCAGCAGTATGGCGCACCGGATCATGGCCGCGATCCACTTCGACGACCTGCAGTGGGAGCACGGCTACAACCGGATCGCCGCCTACGGGCAGTCCAAGCTGGCCAATCTGATGTTCACCTACGAACTGCAGCGCCGCCTGGGCGCCAAACGCCGCTCGACCATCGCCGTCGCCGCGCACCCCGGCACCGCCAACACCGAACTGACCCGGCACCTGCCGCCGTTGCTACGTCCCGCGGACCGCTTGCTGACTCCCCTGGTCGTGCAAAGCGCCGCGATCGGCGCGTTGCCCACGCTGCGTGCCGCCACCGACCCCGGGGTTACCGGCGGACAGTACTTCGGTCCGAGCGGCATCGGTGAACAGCGCGGATATCCCAAGCTGGTGGACGCCAGCAAGCAGGCGCACGACGTCGAGTTGCAGCAGCGGTTGTGGGCGGTGTCGCAGGAGCTGACAGGAATCACCTTCCCGGTCTGAGTCAGACTGTCGGGATGCGATCCGTCGAAGAGCACCAGCGGGCCGTCACCGACCTGATCCAGGCCCGACCACCGGTCACGGTCGCACTGGCCGACGCCGAGGGACTGGTACTGGCCGCGGACGTGATCGCACCGATCCCGCTGCCGGTCTTCGACAACTCCGGGATGGACGGCTACGCCGTGCTCGCCGACGACATCGCCACGGCGACACCTGAAACGCCGGTGAGATTGCCCGTCACCGAGGACATTCCGGCCGGACGCACCGATATCCCCACGATCACCCCGGGAACCGCGCACCGCATCATGACCGGGGCACCGATCCCCTGCGGCGCCGACGGGGTGATCCCGGTCGAGGCCACCGACGGCGGCACCGACGTGGTCCAGATCAACGCCGCCACCGCCAAGGGCCGCCACATCCGCGGGGCCGGCGGCGACGTCGCCGAGGGCGCCACCGTGCTCTGGGCGGGCCAACTCGTCAGCGCTCCGGCGGCCGGCCTGGCCTCGGCGCTGGGTCTGGCCGAGTTGACGGTGCGGCCCCGGCAGCGAGTGCTGGTGATCTCCACCGGTTCTGAACTGATCGAACCCGGCACGCCGCTGGAGCCCGGTCAGATCTATGAATCCAACGGGGTGATGCTGGCGGCCGCGGTACGTGACGCCGGCGCCGAGGTGGTGGCCGCCGTGACGGTCGCCGACGACACCGCAGCGTTCACCGAAGTCCTCGACCGCTACGGCGTACGTGACGGGGCGGTGGATCTGGTGATCACCAGCGGCGGGGTCAGCGCGGGAGCCTACGAGGTGGTCAAGGACGTCTTCGGGCGCGACGGCGACCAGGGCGTGCACTTCGTCAAGGTGGCGATGCAGCCCGGGATGCCGCAGGGCATCGGCCGCGTCGGCGCCGCGGCCATCATCACGCTGCCGGGCAACCCGGTCAGCGCCCAGGTGTCCTTCGAGGTCTTCGTCCGGCCCGCGCTGCGCCGGGCGATGGACCTGCCCAAGCCGGATCGCCCGCGCCGCACCGCGGTACTGAGCGAGAAGCTGGTCTCGCCAGCCGGCAAGCGGCAGTTCCGGCGCGGGCTGCTCGACTACGAAACCGGGACCGTCACCAACTACGGGCCGCCGGCCTCGCACCATCTGCGCTACCTGGCGTCGGCCAACTGCCTCCTGGACATCGCTGACGAGGTGACCGAGCTGCCGGTGGGCACCGAGGTGGAAGTCTGGGACCTGACCGGCTGATGCCCGGCAGGAGAGCCGACGCTGGGACCGCCGCATAGATCCCGGCGGTTCAGCGAGGCTCGACGAAGGAGAGCCGACGCTGGGACCGCCGCAGAGATCCCGGCGGTTCAGCGAGGCTCGACGAAGGAGAGCCGACGCTGGGACCGCCGCAGAGATCCCGCAGCTTCTAAGATGTCCCAATGGCCAGACGCCCCCGCGCAGCAGATGATCCCGGCGGTCTTCGGCACCTGATCGAGCTGGTGCGCTCGACGGTGCCGCCGATGCACAGCGCCGGGCTGCCGTTCATCGGCAGTGCGCTGGGTGTGGCGCTGCTGGGGCGCAACCAGCGGTGGCTGCGCGGCGCCGGGTTGCTGGCCGCAGGAGCCTGCGCCGGGTTCTTCCGGCATCCGCATCGGGTGCCACCGACTCGCCCCGGTGTGGTGGTGGCCCCGGCCGACGGCATGGTCTGCCTGGTCGACTCGGCACCCCCGCCACCGGAGCTGGATCTGCCGGACACCCCGCTGCCGCGGGTCAGCATCTTCATGTCGGTCTTCGACGCCCATGTGCAACGGGCTCCGATCGGCGGTGAGGTCATCGAGGTGGTGCACCGGGCCGGCCGGTTCGGGTCCGCGGACCGCCCAGAAGCCGCCGAGGACAACGAGCGCAACAGCGTGCGGATCCGTACCGCCGAAGGTGCCGAGGTGATCGCCGTGCAGGTCGCCGGGCTGGTCGCCCGGCGCATTCTGTGCAACGCCCGGCCCGGTGACCATCTGGCGATCGGCGATACCTACGGCCTGATCCGCTTCGGCTCGCGACTCGACGTCTACCTGCCGGTCGGAACGCGACCGCTGGTCGGCGTCGGCCAGCGCATGGTCGCCGGCGAGACCGTCCTAGCCGACCTGTCATGACGACTCCCGCCCAGCAGGCCCGCAGCCGGGGCACGGTGGGTCTGCACATCCTGCCCAGCTCCATGACGGTGCTGGCGATCTGCGCCGGCCTGACCTCGATCAAGTACGCGCTGGACGGCCAACCGCATCTCGCGATGGCGCTGATCGCCGCCGCCGCCATCCTCGACGGTCTGGACGGCCGGGTGGCACGCATCCTGGACGCCGAGTCGCGGATGGGTGCCGAGATCGACTCCCTTGCTGACGCCGTCGATTTCGGGGTGGCGCCCGCGGTGGTGATCTATGTGACGCTGCTGTCGACACAGCCGGCGGGCTGGATCGTGGTGCTGCTGTATGCGGTGTGCGTGGTGCTGCGGCTGGCCCGGTTCAACACGCTGCTCGACGACGCCACCCTGCCGGCCTACACCCGGGAGTTCTTCGTCGGGATGCCCGCACCGGCCGGTGCCATCACCCTGATGGGCCTGCTGGCCGCCAAGCTGCAGTTCGGCGACGGCTGGTGGACGTCACAGTGGTTCACCTGCATCTGGGTGGTGGGCACCTCGATGCTGCTGGTCAGCCGAATCCCGATGCGCAAGATGCACGCCGTGTCGGTGCCGCCGCACCTGGCCGCGGTCCTGCTGGCGGTGCTGGCGCTGGTGGCCGCGGCGGCTTTCCTGTTCCCCTACGTGCTGGTGCTGGTGCTGATCGGGCTGTACCTGTGCACCATCCCATTCTCGGTCCGCAGTCAGCGCTGGGTCGCCGCACACCCGGAGGCCTGGGAGGACGCGCCCCGGGAGCGCAGGGCCGCGCGGCGGGCGATTCGCCGGGCACAGCCGGGCCGTCGCCCGGGGGTGCGGCGCGGCATCCGTCGACCCAGTGGGCAGTCGATGGCCCGGTTGCGGCTACGCAAGCCTGGCCGGTAGCGCCGGCGACTAGCGGGCGCAGTAGCCCTGTGTCGCCGAGGACAACGCCCGCCGGTAGAACTCGTCGAGCCGTCGTGCGTCGCTGACGGTTCGGGTTGCCTCGTCGAGTTGGCCGGCGCAATCGGGTGAGTGCAGCAGCTCCCATCGGCGGCCGATCTGGGCCAGCATGATCTGGTTGAAGCCGTCGATGCGTGCCCGTGAGGCCGCCAGCTCGGGAGCGGTGGACGGGGCCTCCGCCGGGTCCAGCTTCCACTGGGCGAACCGGTAGTGCTCGGCGGCCTCGGTCGCGGCGATCTGGTCGGCGAAGATCCGCCGCACATAGTCGGGGTCGAGGTCTTTCCCGGCGGCCTCGGTCGCCAGCTTCACCAGTTGCTGGTCGACCCGGGCCGGGTCCTCGATGGCACCGCCGGTCTGCCATTTGATCGCCGCCACGTCGTCGGCGACCTGGAGCCGCTGGGCCGCCGCATCCACCAGGTCGGACAACGGGGACGCACCCTCGGCCCGGGCCGGAGGGGCCAGCAGCAGGACCGCGCAGAGCACCACCGTCAGAGTCTGTGACCGCATGGGCTCTATTTAAGCGCGTGGCAAAACCACACTGCGGCTGTCGAGCGTTTGACGGCACCACCTAGTTAGGTTCCGGTGGTGCTTGGGGTTGGAAGGGTTGGTACCACCACCATTGGGCGCGTTCACCGGTGGGCCCGGGGCACGGCGCCACCGTGGGCGGGGGCCGCTTGGGTGGGCGGGCCAGCGATGCGGCACTCAGTGGTCGGTCGGTGTCATCGGTGACGGTGAGGCTGGCGGCGTCTCCGGTGATGGTGATCAGACCGCGGTGATGTAACCGGTGGTGATAAGGGCAGACCAGCACCAGGTTGTTCAGTTCGGTTTCGCCGCCGTCTTCCCAATGCCGGATGTGATGGGCGTGCAACCCTCGGGTGGCCCCACAACCGGGAACCACGCAGCAGCGGTCACGGTGCTCAAGGGCCCGGCGCAGCCGGCGGCTGATTCCGCGGGTGGTGCGGCCGGCGCCGATGACCTCACCGGCGCGCTCGAACCACACCTCAAAGCTGGCGTCGCACAGCAGGTATCGGCGTTCCTCTTCCGACAGCAGTGGCCCCAGGTGCAGTGCCGCGACCCGGTCCTTGACGTCGAGGTGCGCTACCACCGTGGTGTGGAGTCCATGCGGCCGGCGTGCGGACTCGACGTCCCATCCGGTCTCGACCAGACGCATGAACGCATCCGCCGTAGTCGGCAACGGAGGCGCCTGATCTGTTGCGCGGCCACCGTGGTCGTGTTTCCACTCGGCCATCAGGGCATCCAGATGAGACTGCAGTGCCGCATCGAACTTGGCCGCGTCGAGGTGATCGAGTTTGATCCGCCAGCAGCTGCCCTGCTCGTCGGTGACTTTCGTGATCGATCGCGCCGGCTCGGGCCGGTGATCGGGTTCGGGGCGCGGCTCCAGCTTGACCGCGGTGCGTAGTTGGCTGACGGTGGCCACGGCGGCTAGCTGGGCGTAGTGCTCGTCGGAACCGTCGGCGGCCCGCCCGGCGATGACCCCGACCTGATCGAGGGAGACGCGACCGTCCCGCAGGCCCTGGACGCAGCGGGGAAACTCTTCGGCTCGATGGGCCACCGTGGCGATGGTGTGGGCATTGCCCGGTGACACCCCGGTCTTCCAGGCCAGCAGCGCAGCGACAGACCGCGCTCCGGTGGCACCCCACAGCTGCTCGCGGTCGATCTCTGCAGTGATGTCCACGATGCGTCCATCGATCGCGTTGCGCTGACCGGTCAACTCGGCCAGCTCCTCGAAGAGCACCTCAAGACGCGCGCCCGGATGCACCTCGGCACTGGCTGACGGCGCGATCGAGGACATGCCATCAGCATCGCAGAGGGGTACGACACGGCCGGGCACGTCGATTGCCACGCACGAGGAAGTCCGCGTAATTTGACCGGGTGAGTTCCTCCGAAGAGTACGGAGAAGACCGCTGGGTCGATACCTCCCGGCACCTGACCCTGATCGCCCGGCTCAACACCTCCGCCGTCGACGCCCGCCGTGGCGTGGTACGGCTGCATCCCGAAGCCGTTGCTGCCCTGGGTATCCGGGAGTGGGACGCGGTCTCGCTGACCGGTTCTCGCACGACGTCGGCGGTGGCGGGGCTGACGGGTCCGGATGCGCCGGCGGGTGTGGCGCTGCTCGACGATGTGACGCTGTCCAACGCCGGCTTGCGCGATGGCACACAGGTGGTCGTGGCCGCGGCCACCGTCCACGGTGCCCGCTCGGTGACGCTGAGCGGGTCCACCCTGACGTCCCAGACGTTGTCGCCCACGACCCTGCGCCAAGCTCTGCTGGGCAAGGTGATGACGGTCGGCGACGCGGTCTCCCTGCTGCCGCGCGACCTCGGGCCCGGCACCTCCACGTCGGCGGCCACCGCCGCGCTGGCATCGGCAGTCGGTATCAGCTGGACCTCGGAGTTGTTGACGGTCACCGGCGTGGACCCGGCCGGGCCGGTCAGCGTTCAGCCCAACTCGCTGGTCACCTTCGGCAACGGCCCCGCCGCCGCGGTCACCACCGTCGCCAAACCGGCTGCCCCGGCCCGCATCGCCATCGACGAACTCAAGGGCTGCGAGGCGCAGGCCGCCAAACTCGCCGAATGGCTCAAGCTCGCGCTCGACGAACCGCAGCTGTTGAAAACCCTGCGGGCGGGAACGAATCTCGGTGTGCTGGTGTCCGGTCCCGCCGGGGTGGGCAAGACGACCCTGGTGCGGGCGGTGTGCGAGGGCCGCCGGCTGATCGAGCTGGACGGGCCCGAGATCGGGGCACTGGCCCCCGACGAGCGGCTGGCCGCGGTGCGTTCCGCGGCGACGCAGGTGTGCGACGGCGGCGGAGTGCTGCTCATCGCCGACGTCGACACGCTGTTGCCCGAACCGTCGGAGCCGGTGGCAACGCTGATCCTTGCCGAACTGCGCAACGTCGTGGCCACCGAAGGGGTGGCGTTCATCGCTACCTCGGCGCTGCCGGACCATGTGGATCCCCGACTGCGGGCGCCGGAACTGTGCGATCGCGAGATCCGGTTAAGTCTTCCCGACGGCGCGACCCGGGCTGCGCTACTGGCCACCTTGCTCATCTCGGTTCCCACCGCAGACCTGGCGTTGGGTGAGATCGCGGAACGCACACCGGGTTTCGTGGCCGCAGACCTTGCCGCACTGGTTCGGGAGGGGGCGCTGCGGGCGGCGTCGCGAGCCAGCGACAACGATGAGGAACCCAAGCTCACCCAGGAGGATCTGGTCGGAGCACTCAGCGTGATCCGGCCACTGTCGCGCTCGGCGGCCGCAGACGTGGTGGTCGGCTTACAAGTGGGAAACGTCACCCTCGACGACGTCGGCGACATGGTCGCCACCAAGCAGGCACTGACCGAAGCGGTGTTGTGGCCGCTGCAGCACCCGGATACGTTCACCCGCCTCGGCGTCGACCCGCCGCACGGGGTGCTGCTCTACGGCCCACCGGGGTGCGGCAAGACCTTCGTGGTGCGCGCCCTGGCGGGCTCTGGTCGCGTCAGCGTGCACTCCGTCAAAGGCGCGGAGCTGATGGACAAGTGGGTGGGCAGCAGTGAGCGGGCGGTGCGGGATCTGTTTCAGCGCGCCCGCGATTCGGCTCCGTCACTGGTCTTCCTCGACGAGATCGACGCCCTGGCACCGCGACGCGGCCAGAGCTTCGATTCGGGGGTCACCGACCGGGTGGTGGCCGCGCTGCTCACCGAACTCGACGGCGTCACCCCGCTGCGCGACGTGGTGGTGGTCGGTGCCACCAACCGCCCCGATCTGATCGACCCGGCCCTGACCCGGCCGGGCCGGCTGGAGAAGCTGGTGTTCGTCGAGCCGCCGGATGCCGACGCTCGCCGGCAGATCCTGCGGGTGTCCGGGAAATCCGTTCCGCTGCATGACGACGTCGACCTCGACGCGCTGGCTGCGGACCTGGAGGGCTACAGTGCCGCGGACTGCGTGGCACTGCTACGCGAAGCCGCCCTGACCGCAATGCGGCGCAGCATCGACGCTGCCGATGTCACCGTGGCCGACGTCACCGCGGCACGCGAGAACGTCCGGCCCTCACTGGATCCCGTTCAGGTCGACGCGCTGCGCTCCTTCGCTGACAACCGCTGAGTTCGGAGTATCGGCAATCAAGAGACCTCGACCAGCGCGGCGAGCCGGGACAGTGAGGCGGCGAGCTTGTCCGCGGTAGTGTCCCGGGCGCGGGCGAGACGGTTCGGGTCGGACAGCTCCGACCAGTCGTAGGTGTGGGTTACTCGCGTGCGCGCCGGCCCGAGCGGCTCGAGCTCCCATCGCCACAGGTGTCCCGGCGGCGCACACCCGGGGGCCGCCGGGCGCCAGGCGATGCGGCGCCCTTCCTCGAACTCCACCACGTGGTTCTCCCGGACCTTTCCCATGGTCAGCGTCATGGTGAAAACGTCTCCGACGGCATGAACCCGTTGGCCGGGTGCGGCTTCGGCCAGATTCGCGTTGCCATCCCAGCGCGGCTGCCGGGCCGGGTCGGCGATGAAGTCGAAGATCAGCTTCGCCGGCGCCGCGATCACCCTGCTGGCGCTGACCACCTTCGCCGGCAGTGGCGAGCCGACTCGATGCAAGGTGCCTTCGGGGTCGATATAGGCGAATTCCCTGATTTGGTAGTCGGTGTCGACCGGTTCGACAAACCGTCCCGGTACGCCTGACGCCGTCCATTGCGCATAGAGCCCGTCGGCGTCGTCGACATAGAAGTACACGCTGGCGGCGGTGCGCAGTGGATCGTGTTCGGCCCATTCGGAAAGGTGCAACGAAACCGGACCGCGGTCGGCGAATCCGTAGCGGGCCGGGCCGCCATAGTGGTTGACGGTGAACCCGAGCCGACGGTAGCGGTCCAGTGCAGCGTCGAGGTCTCGCACGGAAATGATCGGTGCGACCGAGGTGAACTCGATGTCGGCCATAGCGTGAGCGTACGTCGAGGCAAGCTCGCCGGCCTGCCCCACGGATTCAGCCCAGCGGGCTAGCCCACCGGGTCGAACTCGATGTGCAGCTCGGTCAGCCCGCGCAGCAGGAACGTGGGCTCGTAGGAGTAGCGCCGCTGGCCGGCGGGCCCGTGGTGGGCTTCGCTGACCCGGAGGTCACGCATCCGGTCCAGCATGCGGTGGATCGTGATGCGCCCTTCGACCCGGGCCAGTGGCGCACCGGCGCAGGTGTGGATGCCGCGGCCGAAGGCGATGTGTTCGCGCACGTTCTTGCGGTCCAGCCGGAACTCGTCGGGGCTGGCGAATTTGCGCGGATCCCGGTTCGCCGCACCCAGACACAGCATCAGCACGGTGCCGGCTTTGATCGGCACCCCGCCCAGCGTGGTGGTCTTACGGGCGAGACGGAAGTCGATCTTGGTGGGGCTCTGAATTCGCAGCGCCTCCTCGATGAAGGCCGGGATCAGCGCGGGGTTGTCTCGCAGCGTCTGCTGGAGCTCGGGTCGATCGCCCAGGGTTTGCACCGCCGCCCCCAGCAACTTGGTGACAGTTTCCTGACCGGCAGCGAATAGGAACGTGGCCGGGCGAACCACCTCCAGCAGTTCCGGTGTGGAACCGTCGGGGTAGGTCGCGGCGGCCAGCGCGCTGAGAACGTCCCCACGAGGCTCCCGCCGCCGCTCGGAGAGGTAGCCGCTGAACTTCCCGTCGAGGTACTGCAGAGGATTGAGACCCACCGGTGTCCCATCAAGGGAGCCGACATGCTGCCCCTCCTGATGCCCGGCACCCAGCGCACTGCGGAACTCCGCGCGATCCTCCTCGGGGACCCCGAGCAGATCGGTGATGGCCAGGGTTGCATACGGTTTGGCGTAGTCGAACAGGAACTCACAGCGGCCGGTACCGATGAATTCGTCGAGCTGCGTATCGGTCAGCTGCCAGATGAACTCCTCGTTCTCCTTCAGCCGCTTGGGAGTCAGCAGCCCGCTCAACAGCGCGCGGGCTCGGGTATGCGCCGGCGGATCCATCACCACGACGTGCTCGAAGATCGGGAACTCGTGCCGGTGCGCCTCGATCTGCTCGGTGATGTCGTCGCCCTCAGGCTCGAACGGCAGCGGTGGAAACGGCCCGCCGATGGCGTTCACCGCCGAGAATGAGTCGTGGTCTTTGAACGCGGCGAGCACCTCGTCGTAGCCGGTGACAGCCACGACACCGTGATGTGGCTCGGTGAACACCGGGCCCTTGGCACGCAGGTACTCGTAGTAGTCGTAGGGATCTTGGGTGACGGCCTGGTCGGAGAAGTAGTCCACCGCCGCGAGATCCACCATCTCCCGATACCCCTTTCGCGCGCGCGGCAACCTCGTCACACTGGTCGATCGATCAAATTGCTAGAATGCGTCATGCCTACCACGCGCGGCGCCGGACGGTCAAGCAACCGCAACCCCGGGCCGGCCTGAATGGCGGCTCCACGCAAGGCCAAAACGACCGACAACGCCACCCGACGCCGCCTGATCGAGGCGACGGCGCGATTGATGCGCGACGAGGGCTATGCCGCGGCGACGTCGCGGCGGGTCGCCGCCGAGGCCGGCGTGCGCCAAGCCCTGGTCTATTACTACTTCCCCACCATGGATGACCTGTTCGTCGAGGTGTTGAGGGCTGGCGCCGATGTCGCGCTGGAGCGGATGCGCGCCGCCCTGACCGACGACGACCCGCTGCGGACACTGTGGGAGATCAATAGCGATACCCGTATGACCAGCTTAAACACCGAGTTCATGGCACTGGCCAACCACCGCAAGGCCATCCGGACCGAACTCAAGGCCTATGCCGAGCGAGTACGCGACATCGAGACCGCGGCCGTCACGGTGGCACTGCGCGCCAACGGCGTCGATCTGGAGGAATATCCGCCGGTCGTGATCTCGATCCTGATCGCCCAAACCGCCCGCAACCTATGCAACGAGAGCGCGGTCGGCGTCACCCGGGGGCACGACGAAGTGCGCGCCCTGATCGAGCGCCAGTTGAGCCGGCTGGCGCCGCCGCCCGCTGCCCCCCCGCTAGCAACCGATGGTTGACAGGCTGCCCCTTTGGCGCCAGCCTTGCTGATCGATCGACCAACAACGAGACGAGGTGCGGACATGAGTGGACGAGTAGCGGGAAAGGTCGCGCTCATCACCGGCGCGGCCCGCGGCCAGGGGCGCAGTCACGCGGTGCGACTCGCGCAGGAAGGTGCCGACATCATCGCCGTCGATGTCTGCGCTCGGATCAGCAGCAACGAGGACATCCCCGCGGCGACGCCCGACGATCTCGCCGAGACCGCCGACCTGGTCAAGGGATTGGACCGCCGCATCGTGACGGCGCAAGTCGATGTGCGTGACTTCGACGCGCTCAAGGCTGCGGTCGACGGCGGTGTCGAGCAGCTCGGGCGCCTCGATGTCATAGTGGCCAACGCCGGAATCGGCAACGGTGGCGAGACCCTGGACAAAACCTCCGAGGCCGACTGGCAGGACATGATCGACGTCAACCTGTCCGGCGTCTGGAAGACCGTCAAAGCCGCTGTCCCGCATCTTATTTCTGGCGGCAACGGCGGTTCTATCGTGCTGACCAGCTCGGTGGGCGGCCTCAAGGCCTACCCGCACACCGGTCACTACATCGCGGCAAAACACGGCGTGGTGGGGCTGATGCGCACCTTCGCCGTCGAACTCGGCCAGCACTTCATCCGGGTCAA
The DNA here is from genome assembly GCF_000972905.1 of Mycobacterium sp. UM_Kg27. Taxonomy (NCBI): domain Bacteria; kingdom Bacillati; phylum Actinomycetota; class Actinomycetes; order Mycobacteriales; family Mycobacteriaceae; genus Mycobacterium; species Mycobacterium sp. UM_Kg27. Next base: position 2,119 of record NZ_JRMM01000052.1, on the reverse strand, counting down.
CTCGGTGCACCCCACCAACGTGAGCACGCCGCTGTTCATGAACGAGGGCACGATGAAGCTGTTCCGCCCGGACCTGGAGAACCCCGGACCGGATGACATGGCCGTCGTGGCGCAGCTCATGCACGTGCTGCCGATCGGATGGGTGGAGCCGGTGGACATCAGCAACGCCGTGCTGTTTCTGGCCTCCGACGAGGCCCGGTATGTCACCGGACTCACGCTCACCGTCGACGCCGGCAGCTGCCTGAAGTAGGCCCGCAAAATATCCGTCGACCCTGCACTCGCACTTTCACGCCCTGGACGCAGGGTCAACGAGGGATGTCGAATTCGACTCGCGCGGAAACGGTTTCGATCGCCTCGTACAGCGCCGACAAGCGGTCCGACAGCGACGGCGCCGCCAGCACCGCGTAGCGGTCGGCCTCCCCCATCGGGACGCGGCAAGCCAGCGAGTACAGTCGCTGCACCGGGTCCAGCGAGCGCAGCCGGCGACCGCCCAGCAAACTGTTGCGACCCGGCATCACCCACCGTCGCTGGGCTTGGGCCATCCGCTTGTGCAGCGTGACGATGCGATCTTCGAGCGCACCGAACTGCTTGTCCGTCAACGGTTCTGACGGCTCGTCAGGCCATACCTCGGTGATCGCCCGCGGGTACGGATCGTCGGCGAGCCATTCACGCACCCGGATCCGCTCCCCGGTCAGGCAACGCAACGCGTACCGGCCCGCCCCGAGTTCCGTGCACTGGGTGATGTTGGCCATCGCGCCGACATCGTTGCGCCGCTCACCGCCGCCCACCTCTCGGCCCCGAGCGATCAGCACCACCCCGAACCGGGGATCACCGCTGCGCATCAAGTCGCCGACCAACACGGTGTAACGCAACTCGAAGATCCGCAGCGACAGTTCCTCGCCGGGCAGCAACACCCATTCCAGCGGGAACATCGGCAGTTCCATCACGAGATATCGAGCTCGCCCACCAGTGCATCGACCACGGCACGCAGATCACCGTCGTGTTCCTCGGCGACCCGGCGCTGACGCTGGTACGAAGCGCCAGTTCGGTAGATGTCCGCGACAGCCGCCAACTCGTCGGAGCAGTGCAGGCGCGCGGCGACCGGTTCCAGCCGGTTCAGCAGCTCGTCGAGGTCCTCGGTGACCAGCCGCTCGTTGCTGTCGGCATCAAGGATGATCTCGGCGTCCAGCCCGTAGCGGGCCGCGCGCCATTTGTTCTCCTGCACGTGCCAGGGCGGCATGGTGGGCAGGGACTCATCGGCCTCCAGCCGCCGGTCCAGATCGACGATCAGGCAATGCGTCAACGCCACCAAGGCGCCCAGCTCGCGCAGGTTGGACACTCCGTCGCAGACCCGCACCTCAATGGTGCCCAGATGTGGTGACGGCCGGATGTCCCAACGGATCTCGTTGGTGTGGTCGATGATTCCGGTCTTCTTCTGGTCGTAGACGAAACCCTCGAACTCTGCCCAAGTCTGGAACTGGAACGGCAGACCCGCCGTGGGCAACTGCTGGAACATCATCGCGCGGTTGCTGGCGTAACCCGTGTCGTGACCGTCCCACCACGGCGATGACGCGGACAACGCCAGCAGGTGCGGATAATGCTGCAGCAGCGACGAGATGATCGGCATCACCTTGTAGGACGAGGAAATGCCGACGTGGACGTGCACGCCCCAGATCAACATCTGCCGGCCCCACCACTGGGTGCGTTTGATCAACTCGGCGTAGCGGGGCGCGTCGGTCAGCTTCTGCGCCGACCACTGTGCGAACGGGTGTGCGCCGGCGCCGAAGAGCTCCATCCCCCGGGCGTGCACGATCGGCCGGGTCGTCTTCAGCGTCTGGCGCAGATCCTCGATGGCCTCGCCCGTGTTGTCGCAGATACCCGTGACGAGCTCGACGGTGTTGCGCAGCAACTCCTTGTGCACGCGCGGGTTTTCGCCAAGCTCGGACAGGACCGCGCTGGCTTCGTTGCTCAGATCACGCGTCTGGGCATCGACGAGAGCCAGCTCCCATTCCACGCCGAGGGTGGGACGGGCGCTGCGAGCGAACTCGATTCGGGCTTCAGATCTCGGCGAAGCCCCGACCGGCGGGCTATCCGGCGCCGATGCTGTCTCTTATACACA
>NZ_JRMM01000051.1:0-25931 GCF_000972905.1 Mycobacterium sp. UM_Kg27 | reverse complement strand
TCCTCACCAGCGAGCTGCCGGCCTACCTGGCCTCGGAGTACGGCGTGAGCCAGAGCCGCAACGCCGCGGTCGGCCTGTCGATGGCCGGTTCGTCGGCGATGACGCTGGCGATCTACCACCCCAACCAGTTCACCTACGCCGGCTCGCTGTCGGGTTACCTGAACCCGTCCACCGGTAAGGGCTGGATCGGCCTGTCCATGGGCGACGCCGGCGGCTACAAGAAGAACGACATGTGGGGCGACGACAACGACCCGGCCTGGTTGCGCAACGACCCGACGGTCAACGTCGACAAGCTGGTGGCCAACAACACCCGCCTGTGGGTCTTCTGCGGTAACGGCAAGGCCAACGAGCTGGGCGGCGACAACATCCCCGCCGTGTTCCTCGAGCAGAACTTCATGATCGGTGCGAACAAGAAGTTCCAGGAGCTCTACACCGCGGCCGGTGGCAACAACGCGATCTTCAACTTCCCGGAGTACGGCACGCACAGCTGGGAGTACTGGGGTCAGCAGCTGCAGGCCATGAAGCCTGACCTGCAGAGCCACCTGGGCGCCACGCCGGGAGGCGGCGCCAGCAGCAGCTCGGGCGAGTAGTCTCCCAACGCTGAAGATGTACCGCCGACGGCGGCGACCTGAAGGGGTCGCCGCCGTCGGTCGTTTCCCGCCCTGCTTGCGAGTGCCGTGTGATTGACTACCCCCCGGGGTCAGGGCGCGTGACCAGCGGGTGGAAACATCGGAGAATCTGTGCCGACGAGCGAGGTGGATATGAGCGGACTGTCGAAGTTGCTGCGGGCGCTGTGCGTGGCCGTGCTGATGCTGGGAATGTGGGGCGGGGGCACGATCGTCGGCGCAAGTGCGCACGCCGCACAGTTCGAGAACCTCATGGTCCCGTCGCCGTCGATGGGCCGCGACATTCCGGTGGCATTCCTCAACCAGGGACCGCACGCGGTGTACCTCCTCGACGCGTTCGACGCCCACCCCGAGCTGAGCAACTGGGTGACCGCGGGCAACGCGATGAACACGCTGGCCGGCAAGGGCGTCTCGGTGGTCGCTCCGGCCGGCGGTGCCTACAGCATGTACACCAACTGGGAGCAGGACGGCAGCAAGCAGTGGGACACCTTCCTGTCCAGTGAGCTGCCGGACTGGCTGGCGGCCAACCGGGGCCTGGCGCCTGGCGGTCACGCCGTGGTCGGCGCCTCGCAGGGCGGCTACGGGGCCCTGGCGCTGGCCACCTTCCACCCCGACCGGTTCGGCTTCGCCGGCTCGATGTCGGGCTTCTTGGGGCCGGCCAACACCACCGAGGGCGGTGTCATCGCCGCGGGCCTGCAGAACTTCGGCGGGGTGGACCCCTACGGCATGTGGGGCGCGCCCCAGCTCGGCCGTTGGAAGTGGCACGACCCGACCGTGCACGCCACCCTGCTGGCGCAGAACAACACCCGGGTCTGGGTCTACGCCCCGCTGGGCGGCGCCTCCAACCCGGCCGCGATGATCGGCGACCCCGCGCAGGCCGCCGGCAGTGGGCGGTACTTCAACTCGCAGTACCGGCAGGTGCGCGGCAAGAACGGGCATTTCGACTTCTCTGCCGGTGACAACGGCTGGGGATCGTGGGCGTCGCAGCTGGGCGCCATGGTCGGCGACATCGTCGGCGCGATTCGCTAGCGCGGCGTCAGCCGGGCGACGCGGGATCGCGCTTGGGTCGAGCGATCCGCTAGCGCGGCGTCAGCCAGGCGACGCGGGATCGCGCTTAGGCCGAGCAATCCGCTAGTTAGCGCGGATCGCGAGGGCGGCGCCAGCCGGTCGAAGCGGGTCCGCGCCATCAGCACAGTGCGCTGACACTGCGTCTACGGCGGGAAACCGCGGGTAGGTACCGCCCTGGACGCAGAGTCAGTGTCTGCCGTCGCCGATCTGTACCGTGAAAGGCGATATGGCCAAGAAGAAAACATCGAGAACCCCGCGCAAATCCGCGAAATCTCCTCGCAAGTCCCCGGCTGGCCGCCGCCGCGTCCTCGCCTGGATCGCCGCCGGCGCCATGGCGCTCGTGGTGGCGCTGGTGATCGTCGCAGTGGTGATCTGGATTCGGCGCCCGGCCTCACCCCCGCTCGCGGAGCAGCCCGGAGCGGGCGTCCCGTCGACCAGTTCGGTGCCGACGCGGACCAAGAAGCCACGCCCGGCCTACCAGGACGCCAGCTGCCCGGATGTGCAGCTGGTGTCGGTACCCGGCACCTGGGAGACCTCGCCCAGCGATGACCCGCTGAACCCCACTCAGTTCCCCATAGCGCTGCTGCTCACCGTCACCCGCCCGATCGCCGGGCAGTTCGATTCGTCTCGGGTGCAGACCTACACGGTTCCCTACACCGCGCAGTTCCACAATCCGTTGTCGGCCGATAAGCAGATGAGCTACAACGACAGCCGGGCCGAAGGCACCCGCGCCACCGTCAAGGCGCTGACCGAGATGAACGACCGCTGCCCGCTGACCAGCTACGTGCTGATCGGTTTTTCGCAGGGTGCGGTGATCGCCGGAGATGTCGCCAGCGACATCGGTAATGGCCGCGGTCCGGTCGACGAGGACCTGGTGCTGGGCGTGACGCTGATCGCCGACGGCCGGCGCCAAGTCGGGCCGGGCAGCGGTATCGACGTACCACCCACCCCGCCGGGACAAGGTGCCGAGGTCACCCTGCACGAACTGCCGATCCTGTCCGGAATGGGACTGACCATGACCGGTGCGCGCGACGGCGGATTCGGCGATCTCGCCCAGCGCACCAACGAGATCTGCGCGCGCGGTGATTTGATCTGCGCCGCGCCGCAAGAGGCGTTCAGTATCGGCAAACTGCCCGCCACCCTGGAGACACTGGCGGGCGGAGCGGGCCAACCGGTGCACGCGCTGTACGGCACCACCGAGTTCTGGGACCACGACGGGCTGTCCGCCACCCAGTGGACGCTGAACTGGGCACGTGACCTGGTCGACAACGCGCCACGCCCGCCGCACGGCTGAGACCCGGCGGTTCAGGGAGGCTCGACGAAGGAGAGGCGAAGCTGGGACCGCCTTGTGATTCCGGGCAGTTCAGGGAGGCTCGACGAAGGAGAGGCGAAGCTGGGACCGCCTTGTGACCTGGAGACCGGCGGTTCAGGGAGGCTCGACGAAGGAGAGGCGAAGCTGGGACCGCCTTGTGACCTGGAGACCGGCGACACACGCGGTACCGTTTGATTTGGCATGGACCGCACCGACCTCTAACATTAAGAGCAATTTAAGAGCGGCGGTCCGTGGCCGCGGGGCAGCAGCGCGTCGTCGGGGTGCAGGCAACCACTACCATCTGTGAGGTCCCGGGCCCGCGCGATGTAACGCAGCGGCGTGGCCACACGCGCCCGGCAGCTGATGAGCACGCATGTTCGCGACAGGAGATTTTGCATGGCCCCGGCAACACAGGCCAATTACCACAACCCGTTCGTCAAGGACGGCAAGATCCGGTTCCCGGACAACGCCAACTTGGTGCGCACCGTCGAGCGCTGGGCTGCGCTGCGCGGCGACAAGGTGGCCTACCGCTTCCTGGACTACTCCACCGAGCGCGATGGCGTAGCTCGTGAGATCTCCTGGGCCGACTTCGGCGCCCGCAACCGCGCACTGGGTGCCCGGCTGCAGCAGGTGACCGAGCCCGGCGACCGGGTGGCGATCCTGTGCCCGCAGAACCTGGACTACCTGGTGTCGTTCTTCGGGATCATGTACTCCGGCCGCATCGCCGTGCCGCTGTTCGACCCGGGCGAGCCGGGCCACGTGGGCCGGCTGCACGCGGTGCTCGACGACTGCACCCCGTCGGCGGTGCTGACCACCACCGACTCCGCCGAGGGTGTGCGGAAGTTCTTCCGCAGCCGCCCGGCCAACGCCCGGCCGCGTGTGATCGCGGTCGACGCAGTGCCCGACGAGGTGGGGTCGACCTGGGTCATGCCCGAGGCAGACCGGTCCGCGGTCGCCTACCTGCAGTACACCTCCGGCTCCACCCGCACCCCGACCGGGGTGAAGATCAGCCACCTGAACCTGCCCACCAACGTCGTCCAGCTGCTGGACGCGCTCAAGGGCCGCGAGGGCGACCGGGGCGTCACCTGGCTGCCGTTCTTCCACGACATGGGCCTGGTCACCATCCTGCTGTCGTGCGTGATGGGCCAGCAGTTCACCTTCATGACTCCGGCGGCGTTCGTGCGCCGGCCCTACCGGTGGATCAAGGAGATGGCTCGCAAGGAAGGCGAGACCGGTGAGTGCTTCTCGGTGGCCCCGAACTTCGCCTTCGAGCACGCCGCCGCGCGCGGCCTGCCCAAGGAGGGCGACCCGCCGCTGGACCTGAGCAACGTCCGGGCCATCCTCAACGGCAGCGAGCCGGTGTCGGCGGCCTCGGTGCGCAAGTTCAATGAGGCCTTCGGCCCGTACGGTTTCCGTGAAGAGGCGATCAAGCCGTCCTACGGTCTGGCCGAAGCCACCCTGTTCGTCTCCACCACCCCGCCCGACGAGGGACCGCGCGTGGTCTACGTCGACCGCGAGGAGCTCAACAACGGCAACCGGTTCGTCGAGGTTTCCGCCGACGCCCCCAACGCGGTCAGCCAGGCCTCGGCCGGCCGGGTGTCCGTGGACCAGTGGGCGGTGATCGTCGACTACGAGACCGGCGCCGAGCTGCCCGACGGCCAGATCGGCGAGATCTGGCTGCAGGGCAACAACATGGGCGTCGGCTACTGGAACCGTGAGCAGGAGACGGCCGACACCTTCCACAACGTGCTCAAGTCGCGCACCACTCCGTCGCGGGCCGAGGGCTCCGACGAGAACGGCTTCTGGGTGCGCACCGGTGACTACGGCGCCTACTACAAGGACGACCTCTACATCACCGGTCGCGTCAAGGACCTGGTGATCGTGGACGGCCGCAACCACTACCCGCAGGACTTGGAGTACTCCGCGCAGGAGGCCAGCCGGGCGCTGCGCGCCGGCTACGTCGCGGCGTTCTCGGTGCCGGCCAACCAGCTGCCGCAGTCGGCCTTCGACAACCCGCACTCCGGGCTGAAGTTCGACCCCGAGGACAGCTCCGAGCAGCTGGTGATCGTCGCCGAGCGCGCTCCGGGCGCCCACAAGCTGGAATATCAACCGATCGCCGACGACATCCGGGCGGCGATCGCGGTGCGCCACGGCGTGACCGTGCGTGACGTGCTGCTGGTGTCGGCGGGCACCGTCCCGCGTACCTCCAGCGGCAAGATCGGTCGCCGCGCCTGCCGGGCCGCCTACCTGGACGGCAGCCTGCGCGGCGGCACCACCGGCCCGAACGCCTACCCCGACGAGGTCTAACCCCAGATGAGCGAGGCTCCGCAGATGACCGGCGACGGCGACGACGCAACCCTGCGCGGCACCAGCCGCACCGACCTGACCGTCGCCGAGATGCGGACCTGGCTACGCGACTGGGTGGCCAAGGCCACCAGCCAGTCGCCGGACAAGATCAACGAGACCGCCCCGCTGATCGAACTGGGCCTGTCCTCGCGTGACGCGGTGGCGATGGCGTCCGACATCGAGGACTTCACCGGCGTGACGCTGTCGGCGACGGTGGCGTTCCGGCACCCGACAATCGAGGCGCTGGCCACGGTGATCGTCGAGGGCGAGCCGGTGCTGGAAAGCGGGGCCGACGATTCCGAGGACTGGTCGCGGGACGCCGACGTCGCCGACATCGCGGTCGTCGGCCTGGCCACCCGCTTCCCGGGCGACATGAACTCTCCCGAGGAGACCTGGGAGAAGCTGCTGGCGGGATTCGACGCCATCACCGACCTGCCCGAAGGGCGCTGGTCGGAGTTCATGGAGGAGCCCCGGGTTGCCGAACGCGTCAAGAAGGCGCGCACCCGCGGTGGCTACCTGTCGGACATCAAGGGCTTCGACGCCGAGTTCTTCGCGCTGTCGAAGATGGAAGCCGACAACGTCGACCCGCAGCAGCGGATGGCGCTCGAGCTGACCTGGGAGGCGCTGGAGCACGCCCGCATCCCGGCCTCGAGCCTGCGCGGCGAAGCGGTCGCGGTCTACATGGGTTCGACCAACGGCGACTACCAGAACCTGGCGTTGTCGGATCCGAGCATCACCCACCCGTATGCCATCACCGGTAACTCGAGCTCGATCATCGCCAACCGGGTGAGCTACTTCTATGACTTCCGTGGCCCGTCGGTCACCGTCGACACCGCCTGCTCGTCGTCGTTGGTCGCCGCGCACGCCGGTGTGCAGGCGCTGCGCAACGGCGAAGCCGACGTGGCGCTGGTCGGCGGCGTGAATGCGTTGGTCACCCCGCTGGTGACGGTCGGTTTCGACGAGGTCGGCGGGGTGCTGTCGCCCGATGGCCGGATCAAGTCGTTCTCGGCCGATGCCGACGGCTACTCCCGTGCCGAGGGCGGCGGCGTGCTGGTGCTCAAGCGGGTGGACGACGCGCGTCGCGACGGCGACCAGATCCTCGCGGTGATCGCCGGCTCCGCGGTCAACCACGACGGCCGGTCCAACGGCCTGCTGGCGCCCAACCCGGACGCGCAGGCCGCCGTGCTGCGCAAGGCCTACAAGAACGCCGGCATCGACCCGCGCACCGTGGACTACATCGAGGCGCACGGCACCGGCACCATCTTGGGTGACCCGATCGAAGCTGAGGCGCTGGGCCGGGTGGTCGGCCGTGGCCGCGCCGCGGACAAGCCCGCGCTGCTGGGCGCGGTGAAATCCAATGTGGGACACCTGGAGTCGGCCGCCGGCGCGGCCAGCCTGGCCAAGATCGTGCTCGCCATGCAGCACGACAAGATCCCCCCGTCGATCAACTACGCCGGGCCCAACCCCTACATCGACTTCGCCGGCACGCACCTGAAGGTCGCCGACACCGCCACCGACTGGCCGCGCTACGGCGGCTACGCGGTGGCCGGGGTGTCCGGATTCGGCTTCGGTGGCGCCAACGCCCACCTGGTGGTGCGTGAGGTGCTGCCCCGCGACGTGGTGGAAAAGGAAGCCCCGGAAAAGGACGAGACCGAAGCGCCCGTCGCCCACGAGGCTTCGGAACCCGAGATCGAGTACGAAGCCCCGCGCTTCGACGAGTACGGCGAGTTCATTCAGCCCGACAGCGCGCACGGCTACGGCGACGAGCCGGAGTATGAGTTGCCCGGCCTGACCGATGAGGCGTTACGGCTGCGCGACGAGGCGCTGGCCGAGCTGGCGGCGCAAGAGCCCGTGCAACCGCTGATCCCCCTGGCGATCTCGGCGTTTCTGACCTCCCGCAAGAAGGCTGCCGCGGCCGAGCTGGCCGACTGGATCGACAGCGAAGAGGGCCGCGCCACCCCGCTGACGTCGATCGGCCGGTCGCTGTCGCGGCGCAACCACGGCCGTTCGCGCGCCGTGGTTCTGGCCCACGACCACGACGAGGCTGTCGCCGGCCTGCGGGCGGTGGCCGAGGGCAAGCAGAAGCCGAACGTCTACTCCGCCGACGGCCCGGTCACCAACGGGCCGGTCTGGGTGATGGCCGGCTTCGGCGCGCAGCACCGCAAGATGGGCAAGAACCTCTACCTGCGCGACCCGATCTTCGCCGAGTGGATCGAGAAGGTCGACGCCCACGTCCAGGACGAGCGCGGCTACTCGGTGCTGGAGCTGATCCTCGACGACTCGCACGACTACGGCATCGAGACGTCCAACATCGCCATCTTCGCCATCCAGATCGCGCTCGGCGAGGTGCTCAAGCACCACGGCGCCCGCCCGACCGCCGTCATCGGCCAGTCACTGGGCGAGCCGGCATCGGCATACTTCTCCGGCGGTCTGTCGCTGGCCGACGCCACCCGGGTGATCTGCTCGCGCGCCCACCTGATGGGTGAGGGCGAGGCGATGCTGTTCGGCGAGTACATCCGGTTCATGGCGCTGGTCGAATACTCCGCCGAGGAACTCAACACGGTGTTCGCCGACTTCCCCGGCCTGGAGGTGTGCGTCTACGCCGCCCCCACCCAGACCGTGATCGGCGGCCCGCCCGAACAGATCGACGAGATCGTCGCGCGCGCCGAGTCCGAGGGCCGCTTCGCCCGCAAGCTGCAGACCAAGGGCGCCGGCCACACCTCGCAGATGGACCCGCTGCTGGGCGAGTTCTCCGCGGAGTTGCAGGGCATCGAGCCGCACACCCCGAAGATCGGCATCTTCTCCACCGTCCACGAGGGCAGCTACGTCAAGCCCGGCGGCGAGCCGATCCACGATGTGGACTACTGGAAGAAGGGGATGCGCCACAGCGTCTACTTCACCCACGGGGTCCGCAATGCCGTCGACAACGGCTACACCACCTTCCTGGAGCTGGCTCCGAACCCGGTCGCGCTCATGCAGGTGGGTCTGACGACGGCCAGCGCGGGGCTGCACGATGCCCAATTGATCGCGACGTTGGCACGCAAGACCGACGACGTGGACGCCATGACCATGGCGATGGCCCAGCTCTACGTCTTCGGCCACGACCTCGACTTCCGCACCCTGTTCCCGCGCGAGGTGCAAGGTCCGGTCAGCCCGGCGGAGTTCGCCAACATCCCGCCGACGCACTTCAGGCGCAAGCCGCACTGGCTTGACGCCCGCTTCTCCGGCGACGCCACCGGTGTCATGCCCGGCTCGCACGTCGCGACCCCGGACGGTCGGCACGTCTTCGAGTACGCCGGTCGCGGCGAGACCGACTTGGCCGCCCTGGTCAAAGCCGCTGCCGCAACGGTTATTCCGGACTCGACTCTGGTGGCCTCCGAACAGCGGGCGGTGCCCGGTGAGGGTTCTCGCCTGGTGACGACGCTGACTCGGCACCCGGGCGGCGCGGCCGTGCAGGTGCACGCGCGCATCGGCGAATCGTTCACGCTGGTCTACGACGCACTGGTGTCGCGTGGCGGGGCCGCCGGGGTGTTGCCGGTCGCCGTCGGTGCGGGCACCGCGGTGGCCGAGTCCGCGACCACTTCCGTTGCGGCCGTTGAGGAAGCCGTCGACGACGCCGCAATCCTGCACGACAACCTCACCGCAGGGGCGGGCCTGGCGGCGAACTTCGCCAAGTGGTCGCCGGAATCCGGCGAGACCATCGCAGACCGGTTGGGCACGATCGTCGGCGGTGCCATGGGCTACGAACCCGAGGACCTGCCGTGGGAGGTGCCGCTGATCGAGCTGGGTCTGGATTCGCTGATGGCGGTGCGGATCAAGAACCGGGTCGAATACGACTTCGACCTGCCGCCGATCCAGCTCACCGCGGTCCGCGACGCGAACCTCTACAACGTCGAGGAGATGATCCGCTACGCGGTCGAGCACCGCGACGAGGTCGAGGCGCTGCACGAACACCAGAAGACCCAGACGCCCGAGGAGATCGCCGCCGAGCAGGCCGCGTTGATCTCGGGCGCCAACACGACGACGGTCACCGCTGAGGCTCCGGACCCGCAGGCCGAACCGGAAACGCAAGCGGCACCGGCGGAGCCGCCCGCTTCGGACATCCCGATCCCGCCGCCGCCGAATAACCCGGCCGGTCCGGGGGGCGCGCCGATCCCACCGCCACCCACCAATCCCGAAGGCCCGGGTGCCGAGTCGAGCGGCGTCAGCACCAAGACCGCCGCGGCCGCGGCCGCCAAGGTGCTCACCCAGGAGGCAGTGACCGAGGCGCTGGGCGCCGACGTGCCACCGCGTGACGCCGCCGAGCGGGTCACGTTCGCCACCTGGGCGATCGTCACCGGGAAGTCGCCGGGCGGCATCTTCAACGAACTGCCGGCTCTCGATGACGACACCGCGACCAAGATGGCCGAGCGGCTGTCCGAGCGTGCCGAGGGCATCATCTCGACCGACGATGTGAAGTCGGCGACCACCATCGAGGCCCTGGCGACGATCGTCCGCGACCAGCTCGAGGACGGCGTGGTGGACGGATTCGTCCGGACCCTGCGCGCCAAACCTGAAGGCTCGAACAAGGTTCCGCTGTTCGTGTTCCACCCGGCCGGTGGATCGACGGTGGTCTATGAGCCGCTGATGAAGCGCCTGCCCGCCGACACGCCCGTCTACGGCATCGAACGGGTGGAGGGTTCCATCGAGGAGCGCGCCGCGGAGTACGTGCCCAAGCTGCTGGAGTTGCACGACGGGCCGTTCCTGCTGGCCGGCTGGTCGCTGGGCGGGGCGATGGCCTACGCGTGTGCCATCGGGCTGAAGCAGTCCGGTGCCGACGTGCGCTACGTCGGGTTGATCGATGCGGTGATGCCCGGCGAGCCGATCGACCAGAGCAAGGAAGGCATGCGCGCCCGCTGGGACCGCTACGCGCGGTTCGCCGAGCGCACCTTCAACGTCGAGGTTCCCGAGATCCCTTACGAGGAGCTGGAGAAGCTCGACGACGAGGGTCAGGTCCGTTTCGTGATGGATGTGGTGGCCCAGAGTGGGGTGCAGATCCCCGGCGGGATCATCGAGCACCAGCGCACGTCCTACTTGGACAACCGGGCACTGGACACCGCCGAATACCAGCCCTACGACGGCTATGTCGCGCTGTACATGGCGGACCGCTACCACGATGACGCCATCGTGTTCGAGCCCGCCTACGCGACCCGCAAGCCCGACGGCGGCTGGGGCGAATACGTCAAGGACCTGGAAATCGTTCCGATCGGGGGCGAGCATGTTCAGGTGATCGACGAGCCGTACATTGCCAAGGTGGGCGCCCACATGAGTGCGGCGATCAACCGGATCCAGGGAGAGCAGTGAGTAACAAGACCACCGCCGAACTGCTGGCCGAACTGCGCGAAAAACTGGAGCTGGCCAAGGAACCCGCCGGTGAGGCGGCCGTCGCCAAGCGTGCCAAGAAGGGCATCCCGAGCGCCCGCGAGCGCATCCATGCGCTGCTGGACCCGGGCAGCTTCTTGGAGATCGGTGCGCTGTGCAAGACCCCCGGCGACCCCAACGCGCTCTACGGCGACGGCGTGGTCACCGGCCACGGCCGGATCAACGGCCGGCCGGTCGGTGTGTTCAGTCACGACCAGACCGTGTTCCAGGGCTCGGTCGGCGAGATGTTCGGCCGCAAGGTGGCCAAGCTGATGGAATGGGTGGCCATGGTCGGCTGCCCGATCATCGGCATCAACGACTCCGCGGGCGCGCGAATCCAGGACGCGGTGACGTCGCTGGCCTGGTACGCCGAGCTGGGCCGGCGCCACGAGATGCTGCGCGGTCTGGTGCCGGAGATCTCCATCATCCTGGGCAAATGCGCTGGGGGAGCGGTGTATTCGCCGATCCAGACCGACCTGTTGGTGGCTGTGCGCGACCAGGGCTACATGTTCATCACCGGACCGGATGTGATCAAGGACGTCACCGGCGAGGACGTCAGCTTCGACGAGCTCGGCGGCGCCGACGTGCAGGCGCAGCGCGGCAACATCCACAAGGTGGTCGACGACGAGGCGGCGGCGTTCGCCTACGTGCGTGACTACCTGTCGTTCCTGCCGGCCAACCATTTCGACGACGCGCCGATCGTCAACCCCGGTCTGGAGCCGGAGATCACCCCGCACGACCTGGAGCTGGATTCGATCGTTCCGGACGCGGACAACGTGGCCTACGACATGCACGAGATCCTGCTGCGGATCTTCGACGACGGTGACGTCTTCGAGATCGCCGAACAGCGCGGCCAGGCCATGATCACCGCGTTCGCCCGGGTCGACGGCCACCCGGTCGGGGTGATCGCCAACCAGCCCATGTTCATGTCCGGTGCGGTCGACACCGAGGCGTCGGACAAGGCGGCCAGCTTTATCCGCTTCTGCGACTCCTACAACCTGCCCCTGGTCTTCGTCGTCGACACTCCTGGCGCCATGCCCGGGGTATCGGAGGAGAAGAACGGGATCATCAAGCGTGGTGGCCGATTCTTCAACGCCATCGTCGAGGCCGACGTGCCGAAGGTGACGGTGATCATCCGCAAGGCCTACGGCGGTGGTTACGCGGTGATGGGCTCCAAGCAGCTGTCCGCGGATCTGAACTTCGCCTGGCCGACCGCACGTATCGCGGTGATCGGCGCCGACGGCGCGGCCCAACTGCTGGTGAAGCGCTTCCCCGATCCGACCGCGCCGGAGGTGCAGAAGATCAAGCAGGACTTCATCGACGGCTACAACGAGAACATGGCGATCCCGTGGACTGCCGCTGAGCGGGGCTACATCGACGCGGTGATCCAGCCGCACGAGACCCGGTTGTTGCTGCGTAAGTCGCTGCGACTGCTGCGCGACAAGCAGAACTTCCCCAAGGTGCAGCGCAAGCACGGCCTGCTGCCGATCTAGGCCACACCCTCCGCACTCTGTCGTAGGCGCGCGGGTCCCTACCCTTAACCCACTCAGTTGCGACTCAGGTTGTGGGAACAATAGGTGGCCTGCGCTCTCAGGATGCGTGCCAACTTTTCCTGGTAAGGGCGCGTTTCCCGATTAGTGAACCTAAATTTGACATAACAGAGTGTGATTGAAATCATCCACGTTCAACAACGCCCCACTGATGTGGCGGCCTCGAGAATGTGGCGAGGAACCCTGGATGTTTGATGCAGTCGCGGCACGGATCAGTCACCGCGAGCCCGGCCTGCGAGCTGCATTAGCCGCCGCCGTGCTGCTCGGCGGTATCGTCGGCGCCCCCCAGTTCGCGCCGTTGACGTCGGCTCCCGACCACGCCGGGGTCCTGCTGTCGGCCGCCGACGCCGGCTCCCTCGCCAACTCAGGCGTTGCGCTGATCATGGGCCCCAGCATGATGCCGACGCCGAGCCAGCAGTTCGCCGAGACGGTCTCCTCGCTCTTTCTTCAGCCGAACGGGTTCGATGGCCGACTTGAGGTGCTGACCACTCCGCAGGAGGCCTACCTGCTGGACGAGTCCATGACCAAGGGCGCGAAAATACTGACCGACAGAGTGTTGACCCTGATCGACGAAGGCAAGGCGGGCGAGGACAGCCCGGTGACGGTCTTCGGTTACTCGCAGAGCGCCGCCCTCACGAGTCTGACGATGCAGCAGCTCGACGAGGCCGGTGTGCCGAGTTCGGCGGTGCGCTTCGTGCTGATCGGTGATTCGGCGAATCCGAACGGTGGCTTGCTCGTCGGCTTCGCGGATTATCCGGGCATCGCCGAGAACATGGCGAAAGAGGGCGTGACGCTCGGTAACGCGACCCCGAACGATCTGTACCGCACCGACATCTACACCTTGGAGTACGACGGCTACGCGGACTTCCCAAGGTATTTCATGAACCCGCTGTCCAGCTTGAACGCGGTCATGGGTATGGCCATCCAGCACATTGCGTACCTCGGCTTGACGCCCGAACAGATCGCGGACGCCGTCCTGCTGGAGTCGAGCCCGGACAGCATGATCAACTCGTATGTGATCCCCAGCGAGTACCTTCCGCTGCTGTACCCGCTGCTGTTCGTCCCGATCACCGGAAAGCCGATCTATGACCTGCTGGAGCCGGTCATGCGGATCCTGGTGAACCTCGGTTACGGCAGCATCGATCATGGATGGAACGACGGCCCCGCGGATGTCCCGACGATGGCGACGGACGTCATGCCCGACCTCGACTGGAACGAGGTGAGCAACGCGCTGTTTGCGGCGGCGATGACCGGCGTGGGCGCCTTCATCACCGATATCTTCGACCCCCAGACCTACGTGCAGGTGGACATGCTCGACAACCCCGCACTGGACGGATTGCTCGCAGCGATGGTTGGCGTGGGTGCTGCCGCAGGTGAGGACCCGACGGTGAGCGAGATGCTCAACGGCCTGACCAACATGATGTGGGAGTCGTTGGTCGGTCAATACTTCGATCCTGCTTACTGGGAAGCCGCCTCCTAGTCTCGGGCGGATAAGTGTTGCGTAACGCTTCAGCAACACCAGTCACATCTGTCGCAAACCATTTATCGTTTACCCCAGGCGATCCCACGATGGGCTAGCCGCCGATGTTCCAATTCTGCGGGGCTGGAAGGTGATTCCGGCTGAACGGATCGCCGTGTGAATCGTCGGGGGCGTGACGAGGGGGACGCCGTGCGTGCTGTAAGCGTATGCCCTAGCGGCGAGGCTCGATGAGTCTGCTGCTACCGGCGAGGCCGTCGGCGCAGGTGGCACGGGAACCCCGTAGTGCTCCAGATGAACAAAAACGGCTGCTGCGCAAAGCTATTGCGGCATCAGCCATCGGCAACGCGACCGAATGGTATGACTACGGCGTCTATGCCGTCGTGGCGACTTACCTGACCGAGGCGTTCTTTCCGGACACGCTGGGCAACCTCGGAACCATGCTCGGCTTCGCGGTCTCCTTCGTGCTTCGGCCGCTGGGCGGCATGATCTGGGGCCCGATCGGAGACCGGTTCGGGCGCAAGTCGGTCCTGGTCGCGACCATCCTGCTGATCGCGGTGGCGACGACATTGATCGGCGTGTTGCCCACCTACGCCACGGCGGGGTGGTGGGCGCCGGGGCTGTTGATCGCCCTGCGAGTGGTGCAGGGATTCTCCACCGGTGGTGAATACGGCGGCGCGGCGACGTTCATGGCCGAGAGCGCGCCCGACCACAAACGCGGGACCTATGGCAGTTTCCTGGAGTTCGGCGCTGTCGGTGGTTTTGTCCTGGGCAGTGCCGTCGTGTTGGCGCTGGAGGCGATGCTCAGCCACGACCAGATGGCCGCCTGGGGTTGGCGTGTTCCGTTCCTGCTGGCCCTGCCGTTAGGCGTGCTGGGGTTGGTGCTGCGCAGCCGGATGCCCGAGACGCCGGTGTTCGCCGAATGCGTCGCCTGCGATGCGATCAAGGGATCGGCTTGGGACCGACTGGTCGACCTGCTGACCAATTACACCCGACCGATTCTGGTGACGTTCGCCCTGCTGGTCGCGCTGAACATCATCGACTACACCCTGGTGACCTACCAGCCGACCTATCTGCACGCCACCGCCGGCCTCGACGAGCGCAGCAGGACGGCGGTGGTGCTGGTCGGGGAACTGGCCATGATGGCCTGCATCCCGTTCGCGGGCGCCTGGTCGGACCGGATCGGTCGAAAACCCCTGTGGCGCGGCTCGCTGGTCGGGTTCATCGTGTTGGCGCTGCCGATGTACTGGCTGATGGGCCAGGGATTCGCCTGTGCGCTGATCGGATTCACCGTGCTCAGTGTGCTGTTCGCGGCGCCGCTGGCAACCGTGGCGGCGACGTTCCCGGCGATGTTCCCCACCCAAGTCCGCTATGCGGGCTTCGCGATCGCCGACAACGCGGCGGTCGCGGTCTTCGGCGGCACCGCACCGGTGCTGGCCGACTCGGTCATCGAGCACACCGGATGGCAGCTCTTTCCGGCGGCATATCTGGTGGCCGCCGCGGTGCTCGGGTTGGTCGCCCTGCGGTTCCTACCGGAGACCCTCGGGTGCTCCCTGCGCGGCACCGGCATCCCCGGTGTGCAGGGTGAACTCGAGCGCGAGCTGCGGGACTTGGCGTCCCTCTCCCGCGAGCGTGCACAACCGTCCGGTGTTTCCCCAGGTCCGGGCGGACAAATCTGCACGGTGGGCGAAGGAGCAGGGATTATCCACAGCGCCGCGGCAGGGTGACTGGGCGGGATGGGGTACCGGCGCCGACGATAGGCGCCCATGAACCCAGACCTCCGCGAGCTGTTGGCACACCAGGGCGGCGTCGTCACCTGCGGCCAGGCCCTCAACCATCTGAGTCGGCGCGCGCTTCGTGACGCAGTCAAACACGGACAGCTGCAACAACTTTGGCACGGAATCTACGGTGCCGGAGAACCCGACGCCGGGTTGCGGCTGCGCGGCCTGGACCTGCTGACCGGAAGTCGAGTCGCGACCTGTCTGGCCACCGCAGCCGCCACCCACGGCTTCGACGTGGAATGCCCCCAGGAGCTGCATGTGCTGAATCCTGAAGGCAGACAGCTCCGGCCGGTCGACGGCCTGGTGGTGCACCGCCGGGAGGGCGCCCCGCTGGTGGAGGTCGACGGGAGGCTCGCCACCGCCCCGGCCTGGACTGCGATCGAGACGGCTCGCAGCCTATGGCGACCGCGTGCGCTGGCCACCCTTGACGCCGCGCTGCGCAGTGGCACCTGCACTGAACGGGAGCTGTGGGCGGCCGCGGAGCGCCAGGCCGGCCGGCGCGAGATCGTCAAGGTGCGTGACCTCCTGCCGCTGGCCGACCCGCGCGCCGAGTCACCGATGGAGAGCGAGACGCGGCTGGTGATGATCGACGGCGGCCTACCCGCGCCGGAGCTTCAGTACGAGATCGTCGACCGCAATTTCCGGACCTGGCGAGTGGATTTCGCCTGGCCAGCGTACCGGGTCGCGGTCGAATACGACGGTCTGGAGTGGCACAGCGGAGTGGGTGCGTTGCGTTACGACCGGGTCAGACGGGCTGCACTGCAGGAGGCGGGCTGGGTGGTGCTGGCTGTGATCGTCGACGATGTGCGGCACCGGCCCTACGAGTTGCTGCGACGGATCAGGTTTCAGCTGGACCGGGTGGCCTGACCCCTACTCTTTGTGAGCGTGCAGAGTTGTCCACCCTCACCTGGGGAAATGCCGGACAACTCTGCACGCTCGCGGATAAAAACTAGGCCTTGATCCGGATCTGGCCCGGTGACCACCAGCCCGAACGCGTCGCGCTGCCCAGCTCCAACTCCGCGGGCGTGGCCGGCGTGATCACCTCGAACTGACGCAGCGAGCCCCAGTCGCGGCCCCAGTCGTAATTGAGGTAGGTGGCCATCACGTGTGCCCGTAGCAGCATGTCGGAGATACCCAGCAGCCCGCCGTTGACCCCGTCCTGCCAGGTGTCGGTGTCCTGCTTCTTGGCGTTGTAGTCCGGGGTGATCCGGTACTGCGGCACCTCGGTGACACCGTTGGCGTGCAGCATCGGGTGCTGGCACGGGAAGGCCAGGCCCACCGCCCAGTCCAGCAGCACCGGCTTGTCGGAGCCGATGTAGGACTGGATGGTCTTGACCTCGGGCAGCCGCGGCGGGGTGAACGCGATCCAGTCCCGCGGGTTCAGCGACTTGTCCACGGCCACAATGCGTACCGCCACGGCGTCGGCAGGGATCTGCGCCCGCGGGTAGCGCAGGTTGCGCCACATCCGCGGCCACTCGCCGAACAGGTCGTAGGGCACCAGCCGCCCGGCGGCCACCGGGGCGCCGTCGGGACCCGGCACCCCGTACTCCAGCTGCACGTCCTGGCCGGTGGTGTAGCCCTTGAGCACACTGTTGCCGGCGATGGTGCCCGCGGCGGTCACCGCCACCAGCGGGTGACCGGCGTCGGCCGGGGGCAGCGCATACCAGGCCGAGGTCAGCTTGGACTCCTGTTGACCGTCGGTGCTGTAGCTGCCCGCCAGCGGAATCCGGGCCGGGTCCAGACCATAGGGCAGCGGCACGGTCGAGCCGTTGATTCCGGCCGTCTTCAGCTTTTTGGGGGCGTCCCAGTCGTAGTCGGTGCCGGGCTGGGTGATCGGCATCCGCAGTGACTCGGCGACCACCTTCTCCGGCACCCCGCTGGCGGTGAAGCCCACCGGGTCCACACCGCCCAACGGTCCGAGGTCGCCGTACTCCCCGGGCAGCGGCGTCAGCGAACCGTCGTTGGGGTCCGGCTCCACCAGCACGTTGTCGGCCAGCCCGCAGCCGCCCACGAACGCCCGCACATTGGCCAGGCCGTTGGAGTAGGTCGGGTATTCGCGGATGATCCCGGCCACCATCGAGGCGACGAACACGCACACCATGAAGCCGGCCGCCACCGGGATGGGCGCGGCGGTCAACGCGCGGGCCAGCCGGCCCTCGCCCCGATCACGCGGGGCGAAGTGCAGCCAGGCCGCCCAACCGGCCGCGACCGCGAACATGGCGAACAGGATTGTGCTGACGGTGATCCCGCCGATACGCGGCATGTCGGCGTTGAACGGCACCCCATAGCTGGAGACGTACCACCAGCCGTTGGTGGTGGCGAAACACAACGCCAGGATGAACAGCACCGCCGCCGCGAATGCCATCCGGTTTCTCGACCAGCGCACCACTTGTCGCGATACCAGCACCGTGGTCAGCGCCGCCATGGCTCCGGCCACCGCCGCGAACAGGCCGAAGTGGTGAACCCACTTGGTGGGCGCGAACATCAGCGAGAACATGGTCGCCAGGATGACGCCCATCAGGCGCCACACCGGGCCGCTGGCGACACCGGCAACACGCTTGCGCCGCAACATGATGAACATCGCGGTGAACAGGCACAGCGCGCAGATCAGGAAACCGAACCGCCGCGACAGCGAGCCGTCGACAGTCGGCAGGATCAGGTAGTAGTAGCGCAGGTTCTCGGTGTACCAGGCCTGGCTGGGGCCGATCGCGGTGCGAACCCTGGTGGCTTCCAGCACCGCTCGGATGGTCTGGTCGGAGAACACCACGGTCAGGATCACCGCTCCGGCGGCCAGCAGCGGCGCCACCAGCGGCCAGGTGCCGTGAATGCGGTGACGACGCACCAGAATCCGCAGCAGCGGACGGCCGCCGGCCAGCAGCGCGGCCACCGCGATCAGCCCGGTGGGCTGGATGCCCAGGGTGAAGGCCGCGCAGATGATCGCCAGCGCTGCCGGGGTGAGCCGGCTGGAGATGATCGCCCGCTCCACCAACACCCAGGTGATCAGCGCGCCGACGGCAATGATTCCCTCGGGGCGCAGGCCGTTGTTGAACGGCATCCAAGCCGCCAGCAGCACCAGGCCGGCGGCCCACAGCGCGGGCTTGCTGGCCGCCACCGCGGGACCGAACCGGGGCAGCACCTCGCGGCTCAGCAGCAACCAGCACACCAGCCCGGCGACCAGGTCCGGCAGCCGGATCCAGATGCTGGCGTCGGAAACGTGCGTCATCAGCGCCAGCAGGTTGTAGTACCAGCCGAACGGGTCTTCGGGGCTGCCGAACCACCGGAAGTAGTTGCTCATATAGCCGGCGTGGTCGGCCACCCGGGCCATCCCCAGGATGTAGCCGTCGTCGGAGGAGTTCGCGCCGATCACGTACCAGAGCAGGAAGCCGAAGACCACCGCCACGTCGGCCAGCGAGAAGAATCGCCACCGGCTCGGGATCAACCGGTGCATCCGGTGCCCGTCGAGCCGGTCCAGGCGCCACAGCGCCAGCACCGCGATCACGGTGGCCAGGATGGCGGCGTAGATCGCGGCCCGCTTGAGCGCCGTGGGCTTGGTGGAGAACCGGGTGTCGATGTCGGCGGTCAGCGACAGCCCGGCCGGGGCGGGACCGGCCAGATCGGTGAACACCCCGACGATCTGCGGGCGCAGGTTCGGGTCGGGCCAGCCGTAGCGCTGGGTGATCCCGCCGATGGTGGCGAAGGTTCCGGCGTGCGACGAGGTGACCTCGATATCGGTGCAGCCGGGGCCTTCCACCTTGGCCCGCGGCGCGGTGGCCAGCACCACGTTGCGGTCGGTGACGTCCACCCGCTTCTCGGTGACGGTGATGAACAGCCCGTTGAGCGCGGCGTCCTTGCCCTTGGCCGGCGCGGTGGCCAGCAGCGTGCCGCCCTCAGCGGGCAGTGCGCGCACCAGCGCGCACGGCGCCTTCACCGTCATCGAGATCGGGGTCTGCGAGATCAGCGGTGCGGTCACACTGCTCAGCTCGCCGTGCTGCGGCCAGTTCAGCGTGGCGGTGGTCTGCACCACCGGCAGCAGCGGGGTGGCCACCGACAGCAGGAAGCCCACCAGGCCGGCGACGACGGCCACCCAGCGGGTCAGTTTCACCTCGCGCGTCATGGCAGTGCTCGAATCGGTCCGGGCCGGCTCCAGCCGGTAACAGTGACAGTGCCCTGCTCGATGACGGCGTCCGGCGCGTCCTTCGCGGGGATCAGACGGTGGTAGGCCTCCACCGCACCCCAGTCGCGATACCAGTCATTGCGCAGGTAGGTCGGGACGGTGGTGGTCCAGAGCATGGCTTGGGTGATCATGAACGGCCCGCCGTCCTCGGCCGACTGCCACAGGTTCGACGACGCCGCGGTCTGCTTGTGATCGGGCATGATCCGGTACTCCGGCAGCTCGGCGATGCCCAGGTGCTCGGAGAACGGCCGTTGGCACGGGAAGTTCGCCGCGACGGCGATGTCCATCAGCACCGGGGTCTGCGAGCCCATCAACTCGCTGATGGTCTTGACCACCGGCACCCGGGGCGGGGTGAAGGCGATCCACTGCTCGGTGGACAGGTTCGGGTCGTTGGCGACGATCCGAACGGTGTCGGTGCCCGGCGGCGCCCACGCCAGCGGGAAACGCAGGTTGCGCCAGGAGTTCTGCGGCCCGATGTCGATCGGCTCCACCTCTCCCTGGGCCTGCACGGTGCCGTCTTCGGCGGTGATACCCCACTGAAGTTTCAGCGGCTGGCCGTAGTCGAGCTTGCCGTCCTCGCCGTGCGACCAGATGGCGCCGGCGGCGGTGACCACGACGATCGGGGCCCGGTCCGGCGACTGCTCCGGCAGCCGGTACCAGACCGAGGTGGCGTGCGCTGCGACCTGCTCGTGATAGGAGCCGAGCACCGGGGTGACGGCTGGGTCCAGCCCGAACGGCAGCGCCACCCGGGAGCCGTTCACCCCGTCGGGGGCGTCGTCGGGGATCTTGCCGCCGGCCGTACCCGCGGCGTCGCTCTGGTTGGCGCTGGGCTTGTTGGGGGAGGCATCGGCGTTGGGCACGCCGGGCTTGGCGATGACGGCCAGCGAGGTCAGGTCGTCGTCGACGGCATTGGGGTCGAAGCCGTACGGGTCCGAACCACCCAGCGGGCCGAGCTCGCCGTAGGTCTGTCCCGGAACCGGTTGCAGCAGTCCGGCATTGACGTCGGGCTCGGCCAGCACGTCGTCGGCCATGGCGCAGGAGGACAGGCCGGAGATGAGAGCGTCGGCGTTGGCCCGGGCGGTGGTGTAGGCCGGGTAGCGGCCGGCGGCGGCCTTGGCCATCGAGCCGACCATCAGCAGCACCATCAGGCTGGCCACGATCAGCAGCGGAGTGGAGGCCAGGATCCGGTTGCGCCGGTTGGGCGTCACCTCGGTGTGCCCGGCGTAGTCCAGCCGGAAGTGCTGCCAGCCGGCCAGCAGGCCGGTGGCGATCGAGGCGGCCAGGAACATCGAGGTCACCGGGCGGCTGGCGATCACCGGCGGGATGTCGAACCACGGAACCCCGTAGCCGCCGACGTAGAACCAGCCGTTGACCCCCGAGGTCGCCACGGCCACCAGGAACAGCAGCGCGGTCACATACAGGGTCATGTTGCGTCGGCTGTGCAGCCCGACCCGGGCGAAGGTGAACGCGGTGAGCGCCGCCAGCGCCCCGGCCAGCCCGGCGAACCCGCCGAACTGCACCGCCCACTTGGTCGGGGTGAACGTCAGCAGCAGCAGGCCCACCGCGGTGGATCCGATAAGCCGCCAGGCCGGGCCGCTGGCCACCCCGTTGATCCGGCCGCGCCGCAACAGCACCACCAGCATGGCGAACATGCAGAACAGCAGCACCAGCACGGCGAATCGACGGGTCAGCGAGGCGTCGACGTTCTCTTCGACGGTCAGGAAGTAGTACCGCAGGAACTCCTGGTACCAGGCGATGGTCGGGCCGACCACGTACTTGATCCGGGCCGATTCGGCGACCGCGGCCAGTGTTTGGGACCGGCACACCACCACGGCGATCACCGAGCCGGCCGCGGCCAGCACTGCCAGTGGAGCCAGCAGGCCGTCGCTGCCGCGGCGCTGGCGGATCACCGCCCCGATGGCCCGGGAGCCGGTGAGCAGGGGAGCCAGTGCGATCAGTCCGTGCGGGGCCAGCGTGGCGGTGAAGACCGCCACCAGGACCGCGCACGCGGTGGGCACCAGCCGTCGGGTGGCGATGGTGCGTTCCACCAGCACCCAGACTCCCAGGGTGCCCAGCGCGATCAGCGGTTCGGGGCGCAGGCCGTTGTTGAACGGCAGCCAGGCCGCCGCGAACATGGCCGCGGCGGTGAACACCGCCACCCGGTTGCCGGAGAGCCGGCCCAGCCGGGGCAGGATGCGGCGGCTGATGATCAGCCAGCAGGCCACCCCGGCCAGCGTGGCGGGCAGGCGCATCCACACCCCGGCGGTGCTGATCGTGCTCAACTGGCCCAGCAGCGCCGGGTACCAGTCGAACGGGGCCTCGCTGGTGCCGAAGAACCGGTAGTAGTTGGCCACGTAGCCGGCGTGCGCGACGTTGCGCGCCATCGTGAGGTTATAGCCGTCGTCGCTGGAGATGGCGCCGATGACGTGCCACAGCGCCAGCGTGCCGATGACGCCGATGTCGGCTAGCCAGGTGATCGGGTTGGCCTTGAAGCAGTGCCGCCAGCTGCGCGGGGTGCGGTGGCATTGCCGCCGGTCCAGGACGGCCAGGGCCAGGATCGATGCCAGCACCGCCAGCACGCCCAGGGCCATCACGGCAGCCTTGAGGGTGGTGGGGTTGGTGATGAACCGGGTGTCGACGTCGATGCGGGCGTTCAGGCCCGGCTGCGGGCCGATCTTCAGCTCGGTGAAGACGCCGCCGATCTGCGGCTTGTTCTCCGGTGGCAGGGTGCCGGCCGCGCCGGGGATGCCGACGAAATCCGCGCCGACCTCGCCCGCGTTGGCCCACAGGTGCAGTTCGGTGCAGTCAGCGATTTTGGCGCGGGGAGCGGCCGCGGCCACCTGGTCGCGATAGGCGGCGAACACGGCGGTCTTATTGGCCCGCACGAACAGGCCGTGCGCGGTGGCGTCGACGCCGCCCGCCGGCACGGTCGACAGCACCAGGCCGCCGTTGACGCCCAGGGTGGCCATCGCCGAGCAGGGGATGGTGATGTTGAGGCTGCGGGGCGCACCGGACACCAGCGGAGCGGTGACGTCGCTGACGTGGCCGTCGGCGTTGAGACCCTGGGGCCAGGCGATGGTGGCGGTGGTCTGTTTGACCGGGAGCAGCGGCGTGATGCCGCACAGCAGCACGCCGGTGACGCCGGCCACCACCGCGATCAGCCGGGCGATCCGATAGCGCTGCTTGGGCTGATCGTAGGTGGAGGACACGAGCCTCGATGTTAGGCGACCGCGTCGACGCCGCGGCGGACCATACGCAGAGTTGCCCGGCTTTGAGCGACAACCCACGTCATGTCGGGTGCAGGACGAGGTGCGCCGGGTTACGGGCCGAGGTCCTGGCCCGCGGCCTCGGCGCGCAACGCCATCACCCGCTGGTGAATCCGGTACTCGGTACTCCGCGGCATCGACGCGGGCCCGTAGCGGCCCCGACCGCGCCGGAACACCCGGCCGTGTTCGCGTTCCCAGCGCAGGGCATCCGAGATCGCCTTCGACGGCCGCCCCGCGACGCTGAAGCCTCGCGAGTCCAGCTCCGCGGCTAGCTCGTTGATGCTGCACGTCCCGTAATGGAACAGGTGGTGGGTCAATATGTAGCGCAGTTCGATGCCGCGCAGTGATCTCCGGTTCGTCATGTGGCGAACCCTGGCACCCCGGTCCGACAGGGCAGGCAGTTGTCGCTCAGAGCCGGGCAACGCTCACATGCCTCGGCTCCGGTGACGGGCGGGGCGAGTGGGGCGGGTGACCCAGATCAGTGCCGCAGCGGCGCCGGGCTCCACAGCCCGGAGCGCACGGCGGTGCCCAGATCCAGATTCGCCGGTGTGGCCGCGGGGTAGTACGGCGTCAACTGCTGCAGGGCGCCCCAGTCGCGGAACCAGTCGTGGTTCAGATAACTGGGCACCGTGGTGGCGCGCACCAGCAGCTCGGTGATGCCCAGCGGGCCGCCGCCGTTGTTGTCCATCACCGGAGAGTTCGCCTCGGCGCCGAACCGGTCCGGCAGAATCCGCCACTTCGGCACTTCGGTCACCCCGTTCTGGTGACCGAACGGACGCTGGCAGGGGAACGCCAGGCCGACCAGCCAGTCCAGCAATACGGGGTCCTCCGAGCCCACCACTTCCTGCAGGGTGCGCAGCTGCGGGACGCGCGGCGGTGTCACCGCGATCCAGTGCTGCGGCGCCAGGTCGTCGTCGCGGACCACCAACCGGATGCGGGTGGCCTCGGCGGGGATCGCCGACATCGGCGCGCGCAGGTTGCGCCAGGCCGGGACCGCGCCGATGTCACCGAAGTCGACCGTCCCGCCGGGCTTGTCGTTCGCCGCGCCGGCCTCGGTGGCCCACTGCGCGGTGACCTCGCCGCGGTCGAAGCGGCCCGCGGCCGCCACCACCAGCAGCGGCCCGGCGTTGGCCCGGTCGGCGGGCAACCGGTACCAGGCCGAACGCAGCAGTGCGGGCACCTGAATGCCGGCGCGCCAGCTGCCCAGTACCGGCACCCGGGCCGGGTCGAGCTTGTAGGGCAGTCGGGCTCGTGAGCCGTTGATCCCCTCGCCGGACGTGATGCCACCCTCGGTGCCGGCCTCGCCGCCGGCGACCTGGGCGTCGTCGTCGGCCAGCCGGCCCAGCCCGGGCGGGCCGATCATCTGGTCGGCCGAGACGTCGGCGGGGATCCCGTTGGGGGTGAACCCGACCGAGAACGTCGCGCCCAGGGCGTCGTCGACCGGCGAGTCGATCGGGGGGAGTATCCCGGCGGTGGGGTCCTGTTCAACCAGGACGTCGTCGGCCAGCCCACACGTCTTGCCGGTGAGGGCGCCCAGGTTGGAGCGGCCCACCGTCCAGGCCGGGTATTGGCCGAGCATGGCGGCGGTCAGCGACACCACCTCGAACACGATCAGCACCCAGGAGGCGATCGCCAGCGGGTAGCCGGACAGTGCCGCCCAGCGCGGTCGCCGCTCGGCGCCGTTGGCGAAGTGGAACCAGGCCGCCACCAGGGCTGCCGCCACCGTCAGTCCCACGCCGATGGTGGCGAACGCCAGATGCCACTTGGGGAAGGCGTTCGACCACGGCACCCCGAAGTTGGAGACGTACCACCAGCCGTTGACGCTGGCGAACGACAGCGCGGTGATGAACAGCACCACCGCGGTGAACAGCATCCGATTGCGCCGCGAGTGCATGGCGGCGGCGCTCACCGCGACGGCGGCCAGTGCACCCAGGGACCCGGCCAGCCCGGCGAACACCCCGAAGTGATGCGTCCACTTGGTAGGCGTGAACATCATCGCGATGAACGAGATGATGGTGATCCCGATGATGCGCCGGCTCGGTCCGGCCGCGGTGCCGGGAATCCGGCCCTTGCGCAGCGCCATCGCCACCGCCACCGCCAGCGCGACACCCAGCGCCAGCACCGGGAACCGGCGCGCCACCGAGCCGTCGGGGGTGGCCAGGAACAGCCGCTCGTAGCGGACGTGCTCCTCGAACCAGGCCAGGCTGGGGCCGACCGCGGACTTCAGCGTGCTGGCCTCGATCTCACCGGCCAGGGTCTGGTCGCGGAAGATCACGATCGCGGTGATGCTGACCGCCGCGGCGATGGGCGCCAGCAGCGGCGCCAGGCCGAACTGCTTGGAGCGCCGGTGCAAGATGGTGCGCAGCGGCCCGATCGCGACCAGCAGCGCACCGATCGACGCGATCCCGGTGGGCCCGGAGAACAACGTCATCGCGCCGATGATGCAGGCGATCGCCAGCGGCAGCAGTCGGCTGGTGGCCACCGCCCGCTCCACCGAGCACCAGGTCGCCAGGATCCCGAGCGCGATGATCGGCTCCGGACGCAGGCCGTTGTTCAGCGGCAGCCAGAACGCCAGGAACATGCCGGCCGCGGTCCAGGCCGCCGCCCGGCTGTGTTTGACGGCGTGGCCCAGCCGGGGGATCACCTCGCGGCTGATCAGCCACCAGCACGCCAGTGCCATGGCCAGGGTGGGTAGCCGCATCCAGATGCTGGAGGTGGACACGTGGGCCCACACCGCGAGCAGGTCGTAGTACCAGCCGAACGGCGCCTCGGGGGTGCCGAACCAGCGGTAGAAGTTGGCCATGTAGCCGGCATGCTCGGAGATCCGCGCCATGGTCAGGATGTAGCCGTCGTCGGAAGTGTTGGCGCCGACGAAGTGCCACCAGACCAGCACGCAGGTGACCAGGGCGTCCAGCCTGTCTCTTATACACA
>NZ_JRMM01000050.1:0-26143 GCF_000972905.1 Mycobacterium sp. UM_Kg27 | reverse complement strand
TGTGTATAAGAGACAGGCCTTCGGGCCGGCCGAGGCGCTCCTCGTCGACGAGGTCCGCGGCAGCCAACACGTGCAGCCGGGCCAAGGCCTGCAGTGGCGCACGACGCCACACCTCGACCAGAGAGGTCTCCCCGCCTTCCAGAGCCTGGGCCACCCTCAGAGCGCCGGCGAACACCGGGTCAGCGGTCGAGGCGGCGTCCACGGCCGCGGGACCTCCGTCGAGCACCGACGACGCCCGCGCCGCCCGCAGCGAGGCCTCCGCGGCGCTGACCGGCCAGCCCCGCATGTTGGTCTTGTGGCGATGCACCCGAGCCAGCTCGTCGCGTACCTGTTCACTGGCCTCAGAGACACCGGGCAGCTCAACTAGTGGGGCCAGCGGATCCTGCGCAGTGGTCACGGGCTGTGACACTACCGCCGCGGTGATTAGGCTCGGTGACCGTGACCGCAACCCCTGCCGCTTCGGCGCCGTCGTACCCACCCTCCGCTGCGTTCGCCGCCCAAGCCAACGCAGGTCCCGACCTGTACCGCGCAGCCGAAGCGGATCGACTCGCGTTCTGGGCCGAGCAGGCAAACCGGCTCAGTTGGGCGACGCCCTTCACCGAGGTGCTCGACTACGCGGACGCTCCGTTCGCGCGCTGGTTTGCCGACGGCACGCTCAACGTCGCCTACAACTGCGTGGATCGCCACGTCGAAGCCGGCCACGGCGACCGGGTGGCGATCCACTGGGAGGGCGAGCCCGACGGCGACACCCGCACCATCACCTACGCCGACCTGCTCGCCGAGGTCTCCCGGGCCGCGAACGCGCTGACCGGGCTCGGCCTGGTCGCCGGTGACCGGGTGGCGATCTATCTGCCGATGATCCCGGAGGCGGTCATCGCGATGTTGGCGTGCGCGCGGTTGGGCGTTCTGCACACCGTGGTGTTCGCCGGTTTCTCCGCGCACGCGCTGCGTTCCCGGATCGACGATGCCGAGGCGAAGGTGGTCATCACCTCCGACGGGCAGTTCCGCCGCGGCCAGCCCGCACCGCTCAAGCCCGCGGTCGACGAAGCGGTAGCCGAGGCCGCGAGTGTCGAGCACGTGCTGGTGGTGCGCCGCACCGGTGGCGAGGTGTCGTGGAACCCCGACCGCGACCTGTGGTGGCACGACGTGGTGGATCCTGCCGCACCGCAGCACACCCCGGAGGCGTTCGAGGCCGAGCAGCCGCTGTTTCTGCTGTACACGTCGGGTACCACGGGCAAGCCGAAGGGCATCGTGCACACCAGTGGCGGTTATCTGACCCAGGCGGCCTACACCCACTACTACGTCTTCGACCTCAAGGCCGCCTCCGACGTCTTCTGGTGCACTGCCGACATCGGGTGGGTCACCGGCCACACCTACGCGGTGTATGGGCCGCTGGCCAACGGCGCCACCGAGGTGATCTACGAGGGCACCCCGGATTTCCCGGACCAGCACCGGCATTTCCAGATCATCGAAAAATACGGTGTCACCATCTATTACACGGCACCCACCTTGATCCGCACGTTCATGAAGTGGGGCCGCGAGATCCCCGACGCTCACGACCTGTCCAGTCTGCGACTGTTGGGTTCGGTCGGCGAACCGATCAACCCGGAGGCCTGGCGCTGGTATCGGCGGGTGATCGGCGCGGACGCGCTCCCGGTGGTGGACACCTGGTGGCAGACCGAGACCGGCGCGGCCATGATCACCCCGCTGCCCGGTGTGGCCGCGGCCAAGCCGGGTGCCGCGATGACTCCACTGCCCGGGATCTCCGCTCGTATCGTCGACGATCACGGCGATCTGTTGTCTCCGGATAATGCTGCCGGGGAACCGGTGTCGGGCTACCTGGTCATCGACCAGCCATGGCCGTCGATGACCCGCGGAATCTGGGGCGACTCGGAGCGTTTCATCGAGACCTACTGGTCGCGCTTTGCCGAGCAGGGCTGGTACTTCGCCGGTGACGGCGCCCGCTACGACGCCGACGGCGACATCTGGGTGCTGGGCCGGATAGACGACGTGATGAACGTGTCGGGGCACCGCATCTCCACCGCCGAGGTGGAGTCCGCTCTGGTCGGCCACGAGGCGGTGGCCGAGGCCGCCGTCGTCGGCGCCATCGATGAGCAGACCGGCCAACGGATCTGCGCGTTCGTGGTGCTGGCGGCATCGCACAGCCACAGCGGCGGCACGATCGTCGACGAACTGCGCGAGCGCGTCACGGTGGAGATTTCGCCGATCGCCAAGCCCCGCAACGTCCATATCGTGCCGGAGCTGCCCAAGACCCGCAGCGGCAAGATCATGCGGCGGCTGCTGCGCGATATCGCCGACGGGCGCGAACTCGGCGACACCTCAACCCTGGTGGACCCCAGCGTGTTCGACGCGATCCGGGCAGCCGACTAGGGCTTGACAGCCACAGTCCAGGCCTAGCCGATCGGGACGAAGCCCGCGCCCGGCCGGTCGTTGGCGTTGATGTCGCCCAGCACCGCGTTGATCGAGACCACGACGGCGGGCGTGTGCAACGGGATGTACTTGATCACGCAGGTCGGCAGCGCGTCGCTGAACGCCCCGTGGATCATGCCTACCAGCATGTTGTTCACCACCACCGGACCGCCGGAATCGCCGGGCCGTCCGCAGACCTGCATCACGATGGTGCCCGGGTCCTGGCCCGGTCCCCAGGTCATGCCGCAGGAGTTGCCGGTGGTGCGGCCCTGCTTGCAGGCGATCTGACCGACGCTGGGGTCCGGCCCGATCCCGCTGATCACGAAGCCGCCGAAGTTGGACACCGGCGTCACCTTGTTCGGGTCGAACTCGATCACCGCGTAGTCCAGGCCGTCGTTGCCGGCCACCATCTGGCCGATCGTGCCGTTGCCTTCTGAGCCCTCCGCGGCCACCAGGGCGCCCGGGCCACCGCAGTGTGCGGAGGTGAAACCGATCAGCGCACCGGTCTTGTCGTGGCCGATCGAGGTCAGCGTGCACAGGGTGTCCTCGTCGACCACGATCCCGGCGCCACCGCCCATCACCACCTTGTCGTCGGCGGCCACCGGGCCGGCCGGCGCGACCACCGTGGCCAGGGCGGCAAGGGTCACCCACGCCAACAACGCCGGCGCGGCGCGCAGCAACCAGCGGTGTGCGATCTGCACTGCGGTTCTCCCGTCGATCAACTCCACCCCCGGTGGTAGAGAACAGCCTAATGGGAATCGCAAGAACGACGGAGCCGGACGCGCGGGCCGCCGCCATGGGCCCCGGGATCTGCTGCAGCTTTTCCGGGGTCACTCGTCGGGTCAGCTACCGCATGGCAACATTAAGCCGCGACGACGGCGAACGGGAGGACAGCCAGTGAGCAAGGGCGATCGCAGGAATGCATCACGCGCCGCAGCCAGGGCGGACCGCAACGGCGTGCCCAACACCTTGGCGACCATCCCATTGGCCGACCCGCATGCGCTGCCCGCCGACCCGTCCCTGGGCGACCTCGTCAAGGATGCCACGGCGCAGATGTCGACACTGGTACGTGCGGAGGTCGAACTGGCCCGCGCCGAGATCACTCGGGACGTCAAGAAGGGCCTGACCGGCAGCGTGTTCTTCATCGCGGCCCTGGTGGTGTTGTTCTACTCCACCTTCTTTTTCTTCTTCTTCGTCGCCGAGCTACTCAACATGTGGCTACAGGACTGGGCCGCCTACCTGATCGTGTTCGGGATCATGCTGGTGGTGACCGTGGCCCTGGCGCTGCTCGGCTTCCTGCGGGTGCGCCGGATCCGCGGGCCGCGCCAAACGATCGAATCGGTGCGTGAGACCGCGGAGGCGCTGCGCCCCGATCCGGACCGCCTGCACGGCTCGTCGGCGTCACCGGCGGGCTCGCCCGGCAGGCCGACCACCGATCCCTCGGGCTGGTAGTGCCGCCACCGGATCCGTCGATCACCCGCATCGACGGGCCGTGGCGACACTGGGACATCCACGCCAACGGCATTCGGTTCCATGTCGTCGAGGCGACAACGGTCGGCAAAGACGCGGCCAGCGCCGCTGACGCCCCGCCGACGTCGCGGCCGCTGGTGATGCTGCTGCACGGTTTCGGCTCGTTCTGGTGGACCTGGCGTCATCAGCTGCGCGGGCTGAGCGATGCGCGGGTCGTCGCCGTCGATCTGCGTGGCTACGGTGGCAGCGACAAGCCTCCCCGCGGCTACGACGGCTGGACGCTTGCCGGCGACACCGCCGGGCTGATCCGGGCCCTGGGACACTCCTCGGCCACCCTGGTCGGCCACGCCGACGGAGGCCTGGTGTGCTGGGCGACCGCGCTGCTGCACCCCCGCTTGGTGCGCGACATCGCCGTCATCAGCTCGCCGCATCCGGCGGCGCTGCGCAACTCGGCGCTGACCCACGCCGATCAGGGCCGGGCGCTGTTGCCGTGGTTGCTGCGGTACCAGGTGCCGTTCTGGCCGGAACGCTCCTTGACCCGCCGCGAGGGAGCCGGGCTAGAGCGCTTGGTGCGCAGTAGAGCCGGGGCGAACTGGCAGGCGAGTGCGGATTTCGCCGAGACCATCAGTCACCTGCGCACCGCGGTACAGATTCCGTCGGCGGCCCATTGCGCGCTGGAGTACCAGCGCTGGGCGGTGCGCAGTCAGCTCCGCGCTGAAGGCCGGCGGTTCATGAAGGCGTTGGACCTGCGCACGCTGAACATTCCGCTGCTGCACCTACGCGGCGAGGACGACCCCTACGTGCTGGCCGACCCGGTCGACAAGACCCGGCGGTACGCGCCGCACGGGAAGTATGTGTCGGTGCCCGGCGCAGGGCATTTCGCTCACGAAGAGTCACCCGAGGTGGTCAACGACCACCTGAGGCAATTCTTGAGCGGCAGAGACTAACTCACTCTCCCCCGACGCAGGTCTGCGTCGAGACCGGCTGGGTGTCGCCGATGCGGGCGAGCTGACCCGCCACCTCTTCAGCGGTCATCACGAAACCGGTGTCAGCGTCGTCGACCGCCGCACCGAACACCACGCCGATCACCCGCCCGTCCATGTCGATCATGGGGCCACCGGAATTACCTTGCTGCACAGTGCCTCTGATGGTGTAAACCCGGCGGGTGACGGTGGTGTTGCGATAGATGTCGGGGCCCTCAAGGTTGATGACGTCGCGGATACGGGCCGGGGTGGCCTCGAAGACCCCGCCGCCGGGGTAGCCCAGGACCAGTGCATCGGTGTCGGCCTGCGCTGGCGACGGGGCGAACGGCAACGGCGGCAACGGCAGATCGGGCACCGCCAGGATGGAGATGTCTTCCTTGGGGTCGAAGGAGATCACCGTGGCGTCATACGATTTGGTGCCGCTCTCCACGGTGACGCTGTCCGAGCCGGCCACCACGTGCGCGTTCGTCATCACCCGATTGGGCGAGATGACGAATCCGGTGCCTTCCAAGACTTTCTGGCAGTTGGGCGCCACACCGCGGATCCGCAGCACGCTCGGCGCAGTGGCTTCCACCACCGGACTGGCGGCCAGTTCCGGGTCGGGGGCATCCACCGCGGCGATCGGGGCGTGATTGAAGGGCTCCAGCACGGCCGGCAGCCCGGAATCGTCGAGCACCGCCGAGAGCCGGCGAGGCACGTTCTTAAGCCACTGCGGCGCGACGTCGTCGACCTGACGCAACACTCGCGAATCATTGACGGCGGCGGCCAGGCTCGGCTGATCGGATGCGGTCAGTGGGGTGGCCAGCAGCCAGGCCGCGATCAGCACCACCCCGAGCTGCAGCACCACCCCGACGATGGAGTCGACGCCGCGGACACCGGGGTTGCGGATCGCTCCGCGCACCGCCCGGCCCAGCACGACTCCGGCGACCTCGCCGATGACCACCATGGCCAAGATCAGAAACAGCGCGGCGAACAGTTTCAGCCGCGCACCGGAGACGCTCTCGATCAGGTGCGGGGCCAGCAGCACCCCGGCCATCGCCCCCAACGCAACACCGACGAAGGACAGCAGGGAGCCCAGCGCGCCGGAACGCCAGCCAGACACTGCGGCAACGAAGGCGATCGCCAGCACGGCGATGTCCAGCCACTGCGACGACGTCATATCCCTGTCATCCCCGTTCCACCAGGTTCTTCTCCAACCAAAGCCATGGCCTCGTTCAACCCGAGTACCTCGCTGGTGTCCCAGGGCTGTGCCCAACCGGCCACATCCAGCATCGCCGAGATCACCTGGGCGGTGAATCCCCAGACCAGCATCTGGTTGAGCCGGAAAGCCGGCATAGCCCAACGCCGACTGCGCGCATCACGGTAAACCATCAACCGGTTCTCGGGGTTGATGAATGCCCGGACTGGAACGCGGGCCACGATCGCGGTCTCGCCCGGGTCCACCGCAGTCACCGGTCCGGGATCCTCGGAGTAGGCCAAAACCGGCACCACGTGGAACCCCGAGGGGGCGATGAAGACCTTGTCCAGCGTGACCAACGGGTGCACCCGGACCGGGTCGATCCCGGTCTCCTCGTTGGCCTCCCGCAACGCGGTGGCAATCGGCCCGTCGTCGTCGGGATCGACCGCTCCGCCCGGAAATGCGGCCTGGCCGGCGTGATGACGCAGCGTCGAGGCGCGCACCGTGACCAGCAGGTCAGCGGCTTCCGATATCGCTTCCGGCGGGCCGCCAGGCGGGCCGGAGAACAGCACCAGTACGGCCGCCTCGCGCCGGCGTCCGGTGACGCTGGCCTTGGCGTTGGCCGCCATGATCGTCGCGCGGACATCGGCGGGCAGCCGGTGCAGGTATGCCGTCGGCAACTTCTCGACGTTGTCGACGAGCGGGCGCAACCACGACGGGGCACAGGCCTGGGACTCGCCAGCGCTCACCGCGCCTCCCTTGCGTGCCGGATCCTGATAACCCCACATCAGCGGCCGCTGTTCTCGACGGCGGCGGCGATCTCTTCGGCATTGGCGAAGGGCTGCGGCAGGATGCGGGCAACGCTACCGTCCGCGGCCAGCACCACCGTCGCGGGCATCACATTGGGCACCCGTAACGCCGCCGCCAGCTGCCGTCGGCCGTCTTGCAGGGTGGGCAGCCGCACGCCCAGCTCGGCCAGCAGGGCCAATCCGGCGGCTTGGTTGTCGTCTTGATGCACCGTCACCACTGTCACGGTCGGCCCGGCCCGGCGCTGGTATTCGGCGAACGCCCGCAGCTCATCTCGGCACGGCCCACACCAGTACGCCCACAGATTGAGCACCACCTTCCGGCCGGCGAACATCGCCGCCACGTCGACGGGCGAACCGTCAGCTGCGCACTCGACGGTGACCCCGCGCAGGGCGCTCGGCCCGCTGTCGCCCGGGCCCGCCTGGCAGGGCGGCAGGTCGGCGCGCTGGCGCAGCGCGGCCAGGTCCGCTGCAGCGCCGGCCGCGGACCCGCTGCGGCCCGGTTCCGTGGCGGCCGGTTCGCGGCGCAGTTCGGTCACCAGCCCGGCGAGCAGTGCGGCCACCACCACCAATACGGCTAGGCCGGTCAACGTCCATCCGCTCGGTCGGCTCATCGTCGCAATCTGATCCAGGGATCCGCTACAACCCGGCCAGGGCCAGCAGATGCTCGGTCTCGGGGCCCTTGACCAGCGCAGCAGCCTCCATCGGGGAGGTAGGCCCGATGCCGAATGACGGGCAGTCCTTGGCCAGCACGCACACCCCGCAGGCCGGCTTGCGGGAGTGACAGACCCGCCGGCCGTGGAAGATCACCCGGTGGCTGAGCAAGGTCCATTCCTTGCGTTCGATGAGCTCCCCGACCGCGTGCTCGACTTTGACCGGGTCTTCCTCGCTGGTCCAGGCCCAGCGTCGCACCAGGCGGCCGAAGTGGGTGTCGACCGTGATGCCCGGCACCCCGAACGCGTTGCCGAGGATCACGTTGGCGGTCTTGCGGCCCACCCCGGGCAGGCGCACCAGCTCGTCCATGGTGTCGGGCAGTTCGCCGTCGAAGCGTTCCACCAGGGCCTGGCCAAGGTTGATCAGCGAAGCCGCCTTGTTGCGGTAGAAGCCGGTGGGCCGAATCAGCTCCTCCAGCTCCGCGCGATCGGCCTGGGCGTAGGCCAGCGCGGTGGGATAGCGGGCGAACAACACCGGCGTCGTCAGGTTCACCCGCACGTCGGTGCATTGCGCCGACAGCACGGTGGCGACGGCCAACTCCAGGGGCGTGGTGAAGTCCAACTCGCAGTGGGCGTCGGGAAAGGCCTGGGCCAGAGTCCGATTCATCCGACGTGCCCGCCGGACCAGTCCGGTCCGGGTTTCGGTCCGCGCCGGGCGCGAGGCTTTGTCCACTGTCACCTCCGACAGGGTACTAATCTGTGACCCCAACGAGACCTTGCCCATGTTTACTGACGACTTGTGTCCTGGTTGCTGATCACCGCGATCCCGACGCTGCTGATGCTGTCGGCGGTCGGGCTGGAACGCATCGAAACCGGGCTGAGCCGGGAACAGAAGGCGAATCCCCGGTTTCCTCCGAATCGGCATGCCAATCGTGCGTAGCGTTGTAACCTCGCTTGACGCCTGGCTCTAGACTCAGGTGGCTGGCCGGGTAGCGGCCCGCGCTTACCGCTTTAAAACCTTCATCAAAAACATCTAAGGGGCATCGTGGACGAGATCCTGGCGAGGGCCGGAATCTTCCAAGGAGTTGAGCCCAGCGCCGTAGCCGCGCTGACCAAGCAGCTTCAGCCCGTGGATTTTCCGCGTGGACACACCGTGTTCGCCGAGGGAGAGCCCGGCGACAGGCTGTACATCATCGTCTCCGGGAAAGTGAAGATCGGCCGACGGTCGCCCGACGGCCGGGAGAACCTCCTGACCATCATGGGCCCCTCGGACATGTTCGGTGAGTTGTCGATCTTCGACCCGGGTCCCCGGACCTCGAGCGCGACCACCATCACCGAAGTGCGCGCGGTCTCGATGGACCGTGACGCCCTGCGGTCGTGGATCTCTGATCGGCCCGAGATCGCCGAGCAGCTGCTGCGGGTGTTGGCCCGCCGGCTGCGCCGCACCAACAACAACCTGGCCGACCTGATCTTCACCGACGTGCCCGGTCGGGTCGCCAAGCAGCTGCTGCAACTGGCGCAACGGTTCGGCACCCAGGAAGGTGGGGCCCTGCGGGTCACCCACGACCTGACGCAGGAAGAGATCGCCCAGCTGGTCGGGGCCTCGCGCGAGACGGTGAACAAGGCGCTGGCCGACTTCGCCCACCGCGGCTGGATCCGGCTCGAGGGCAAAAGCGTGCTGATCTCCGACTCCGAGCGGCTGGCCCGCCGAGCGCGGTAGTCACTCGGCCAAAGCCCCTCGCTAGACCAAAGCCCCTCGCCGAGCCTGTAGTTAGCGCGGAAAAGTACGAGTAGCCGCCGCGCTAACTACAGGCTCGCGAGCGGGAGGCAGCCCCAGGCTCGCGAGAGTCAGCCCCGCAGGTAGTTCAGCTGGGCCTGCACCGACCATTCGGCGGCGCCCCACAGCTCTTCGTCGACGTCGGTGTAGACGTATTCGACGACTTGGCGGGCCGTGGCGTCCTCACCCAACGCGGCCAGCGCGGAGCGCACCTGGTCGAGCCGTTGTTCGCGGTGAGCCAGATAGCCGTCGGCCACCGCTTCGATGTTCGGCAGCTCCGGTCCGTGCCCGGGCAGCACCATGCGTCCGCCCAGCCCGCGCAGGCGCCGCAGCGAATCCAGGTAGCGCGTCAGGTCGCCGTCCTCGGAGTCGATGACGGTGGTGCCGCGACCCAGCACGGTGTCGGCGGTCAAGACGGCGTCGTCGAGCACGAACGACAGCGAGTCAGCGGTGTGGCCCGGAGTGGCGAACACGGTGATACGCAGGCCTGCGGCGTCGATCACCTGACCGTCGATCAGCCCGCCGCCGAGCCGCCGCTGGAATCCGCTACCCGCGGAGTACACCGGTGCCCCGACGGCGTCCACCAGCTTGTCGATGCCGTCGGTGTGATCGAAGTGCCGGTGGCTGATCAGCACCAGGGCGATCCGGCCGACCTCGGCCAGCCGGCCGAGGTGCTCGTCGTCGTCGGGCCCCGGGTCGACGATCACCACCTCGTCGCTGCCGCGGCCACGCAGCACCCAGGTGTTGGTGCCGTCCAGGGTCATCAGCCCGGGGTTGTCGGCCAGCAGCACCGACGCGGTCTCGGTGACCGGCCGCAGCCGACCGTACGCGGGATGACTGGCCGACACCGCCTGGCTACTCCGCCGCGGCCTTCAGTTCGACGATCAGTTCGACCTCCACCGGCGCATCCAGCGGCAACTCGGCCACCCCGACCGCGGAGCGGGCGTGCTGGCCGCAATCGCCGAACACCTCACCCAACAGTTCGGAGGCCCCGTTGACCACGCCGGGCTGCCCGTTGAAGTTCGGCGCCGACGCGACGAACCCGACCACCTTGACCACCCGGGCCACGGCATCGAGGCCAACCAGGGCATCCACCGCGGCCAGCGCGTTGAGCGCGCAGATCCGGGCCAGCGCGTGGCCCTGCTCCGGGCTGACCTGCGCGCCCACCTTGCCGGTGCGCGGCAATTCGCCGGCCTGCATCGGCAACTGACCCGAGGTGTAGACGACGTTGCCGGTGCGCACCGCTGGCACGTAGGCCGCCAGCGGCGCCACCACGTCGGGCAGCTCGATCCCGAGTTCGGTCAGCCGTGCCCGCCAGCTCATCGCGGGCGTTTCAGGAAGGCGATGAGCTGCTCACCGGAGGGCCCGGGCAGCACCGAGACCAGCTCCCAGCCGTCTTCTCCCCATTGGTCGAGGATCTGCTTGGTGGCGTGCGTGATCAAGGGGACGGTGGCGTACTCCCAGACCGTGCGTTGACTCATGGCAGCGAGCTTATCGCTAGGACGCTCAAGCACTTGGTTAGCATGCAGTAGTGACAGCCACATCCAGCAGCGAGCCGCTTCTCGGCTGGCCTTCGCGATTGACGAAGGCCCGGCTGCATTTCGTGACCGGCAAGGGCGGTACCGGCAAGACGACGGTGGCGGCCGCGCTCGCGCTATCGCTCGCGGCCGGCGGACGCCGAGTCCTTCTAGTGGAAGTCGAAGAACGCCAAGGCATTGCGCAAATCTTCGATGTGCCTCCGCTGCCCATCGCCCCGCTCAAGGTCGCGACCGCCGAGGGCGGCGGGCAGGTCGATGCGCTGGCGATGGACATCGAGGCCGCGTTCCTGGAATACCTCGACTTGTTCTACAACCTGGGGATCGCCGGGCGGGCGATGCGGCGCGTCGGGGCGGTCGAGTTCGCCACCACCATCGCGCCCGGTCTGCGAGACGTCATCCTCACCGGCAAGATCAAGTACCACGTGATCCAGACCGACAAGAACAACAAGCCGGTCTACGACGCGATTGTGGTGGATGCGCCGCCGACCGGGCGGATCGCGCGGTTCCTCGACGTCACCAAGGCGGTGTCGCAGCTGGCCAAGGGCGGCCCGGTGCACTCGCAGGCCGACGGCGTGGTGAAGCTGCTGCACTCCGACCAGACCGCGATCCATCTGGTGACGCTGCTGGAGGCCCTGCCGATGCAGGAGACCCTGGAGGCCATCGACGAGCTGCGCGAGCTGGACCTGCCGATCGGCAGCGTGATCGTCAACCGCGACATCGCCGTTCATCTGGATCCCGCCGACCTGGCGAAGGCGGCCGAAGGTGTCGTCGACGCGGACGCGGTCCGAAGCGGGCTGGCCGCGGCGGGGATCACGCTGTCCGACGAGAACTTCGCCGGTCTGCTGACCGAAACCATCCAGCACGCCACTCGCATCAGTGCCCGGACGGAAACGGCCGATCAGCTGCAGCAGTTGGATGTGCCGCGGCTGCACCTGCCGACGATCGCCGACGGGGTCGACCTCGGCAGCCTCTATGAACTTTCCGAAATTCTCGGCCAACAGGGGGTTCGATGACACCCGATACGACCGGCAAACCGCTGGCACTGGACTTGGCGGCGATCCTGGCCGATACCGCCAATCGGGTGGTGGTGTGCTGCGGCGCCGGCGGTGTGGGCAAGACCACCACCGCGGCGTCGATGGCGCTGCGGGCCGCCGAATACGGCCGCACCGTGGTGGTGCTGACCATCGACCCCGCCCGTCGGCTGGCACAGGCGCTGGGCATCGACGACTTGGGCAACCACCCACAGCGGGTGCCACTGCCCGCGGAGGTGCCAGGTGAGCTGCACGCGATGATGCTCGACATGCGCCGCACCTTCGACGAGATGGTGACGCAGTACTCCGGCCCGGAGCGGGCCGAGGCGATCCTGGGCAACCAGTTCTACCAAACGGTAGCGACCTCGCTCTCCGGCACGCAGGAGTACATGGCGATGGAGAAGCTCGGCCAGCTGCTCGCCGAGGACCGCTGGGATCTGGTGGTCGTGGACACCCCGCCGTCGCGCAACGCCTTGGACTTCCTGGACGCGCCGAAACGGCTGGGCAGCTTCATGGACAGCCGGCTGTGGAAGTTGCTGCTGGGCCCGGGGCGGGGCATCGGCAAGCTGGTCGCCGGCGCGCTCGGCCTGGCGATGAAGGCCCTTTCGACGGTGCTGGGTTCGCAAATGCTTTCCGATGCAGCGAATTTCGTGCAGTCCCTCGATGCCACTTTCGGCGGTTTCCGGGAGAAGGCCGACCGCACCTATGACCTGCTCAAACGCCGCGGCACCCAGTTCGTGGTGGTGTCGGCAGCCGAACCCGACGCGTTGCGCGAGGCGTCGTTCTTCGTCGACCGGCTCTCCCAAGAGCACATGCCGCTGGCGGGGCTGATTCTCAACCGCACCCATCCGATGTTGTGCGACCTGCCGATCGAGCGCGCCATCGACGCGATCGAGACGCTGCAGGAGCCCCAGATCGGTGCGTCGCTGCCCGACGGGGCGAAGGCACTCACCACCGCGGCGCTACAGATTCACGCCGAACGCGGTGCTACCGCAAAGCGTGAGATCCGGCTGCTCTCGCGTTTCACCCGGGCCAACCCGCGGGTTCCCATCGTGGGGGTGCCGTCATTGCCGTTCGACGTCTCCGATCTGGAGGCGCTCGGCGCGATCGCCGATCAGCTGACGGCGAAAAAGTAGAAGAAGACGCGAAGAAGGCTCAGCCGGGCATCAGCCGGCGTCACGCTGCTTACGCTGCGCGACGAAGTACTCGCGCCAGGAGGTCACTTCGGGGTGCTGCTTGAGCAGCGCCCGGCGTTGCCGCTCTGTCATGCCGCCCCAGACACCGAACTCGACCCGGTTGTCGAGGGCGTCGGCCAGACACTCGAGCACGACCGGGCAGTGCCGACAGATCACTGCGGCTTTGCGTTGCGCCGCACCGCGTACGAAGAGTTCATCGGGGTCCGCACCGCGGCAGACGGCCTTGGAAACCCAGGCGATTCGACTCTCGTCCTGCACGCCGCGCAAGACGGTTCGGGGGGGTTGGGATGCTGAAGCCATTGGCATGCTGGTGTTGTGAACCGCTGTCCCTGCAACAGACACTGACGATCCTCCGTCCCGGCCGCCGCCGGCAGCCACCTATTCAACATCGGCGTCGACCGACACACTGCGATCTGCGCCACATCGTGTCATCAGTGTTACCTGAATCGCACTTGATGTCCAAGTTAGGTGGTCAGGTGCTGTCTGCGCAACAGGTTGGTCGGCACATTTTTGGGACGACCGTGCCGTCCGATCATGATCTGAGCCGCGATCAGCGACGCGACCCGGCACGGACCGCCATTTTTTAACACGTGCGTCAATTGAAGCAGTGCGGGGTTCCCCGACGGCGGGGCGGGCCGATGGCGACGGCCCGCTTCGCCCGGCTCCGCCGCGCTTGCGACCACCGCTAGTGTGTTAGCCATGTCGGAGCGCCCCCCGACCGGCCCTACTGTGCTCAAACTGGCCGGGTGTTGTCTGCTCGCCGCCGTCTTGCTCGCGGCGCTGCTGTTTCCCGTCGCCGGCGGTGTCGGCCTGATGTCCAACCGCGCCTCCGACGTGGTGGCCAACGGATCGGCCCAGCTGGTCAGCGGTGATGTGCCCGCGGTGTCGACGATGGTCGACGCCAAGGGCAACACGATCGCGTGGTTGTACTCGCAGCGCCGGTTCGAGGTGCCCAGCGACAAGATCGCCGACACGATGAAGCTGGCGATCGTCTCCATCGAAGACAAGCGGTTCGCCGAACACAGTGGGGTGGACTGGAAGGGCACGCTGACCGGTCTGGCCGGCTACGCCTCCGGGGACGTCGACACCCGCGGCGGTTCGACGCTGGAGCAGCAGTACATCAAGAACTACCAGCTGCTGGTGCTGGCCCAGACCGATGCCGAGAAGCGCGCTGCGATCGAGACCACCCCGGCGCGCAAGCTCCGGGAAATCCGGATGGCGCTCACCCTGGACCGGACCTTCACCAAGCCGCAGCTGCTGACCCGCTACCTCAACCTGGTGTCGTTCGGGAACAACTCGTTCGGCGTCCAAGACGCGGCCCAGACCTACTTCGGCGTGGATGCGGTGGACCTGAACTGGCAGCAGTCGGCCCTGTTGGCCGGCATGGTGCAGTCGACCAGCACGCTGAACCCCTACACCAATCCCGAGGGCGCACTGGCACGACGGAACCTGGTGCTGGACACCATGATCGAAAACATCCCCGGCGAGGCCGACGCGCTGCGCGCGGCCAAGCAGGAGCCGCTGGGCATCCTGCCGCAGCCCAATGAGCTGCCCCGGGGCTGCATCGCGGCGGGCGACCGGGCCTTCTTCTGCGACTACGTGCAGGAGTACCTGACGCGGGCGGGGATCAGCAAGGAGCAAGTGGCCCGCGGCGGCTACGTCATCCACACCACGCTGGACCCAGACGTGCAGGCCCCGATCAAGCAGGCGATCGACAACTTCGCCAACCCCAACGTGCAGGGCATCGCCAGCGTGATGAGCGTGATCAAGCCCGGCAGTGACGCACACCCGGTGCTGGCCATGGCCAGCAACCGCACCTACGGGCTCAACGCCGACCTCGGCGAGACCATGCGGCCGCAACCGTTCTCACTGGTCGGCGACGGCGCCGGGTCGATCTTCAAGACATTCACCGTGGCCGCGGCTCTCGAGATGGGCATGGGCATCAGCGCCGATCTCGAAGTGCCCGGCCGGTTCCAGACCAAGGGCATGGGCAGCGGCGGCGCCAAGGGCTGCC
Organism: Mycobacterium sp. UM_Kg27; assembly: GCF_000972905.1. Taxonomy (NCBI): domain Bacteria; kingdom Bacillati; phylum Actinomycetota; class Actinomycetes; order Mycobacteriales; family Mycobacteriaceae; genus Mycobacterium; species Mycobacterium sp. UM_Kg27. Next base: position 11,068 of record NZ_JRMM01000050.1, on the reverse strand, counting down.
CCAAAGAGACCTGGTGCGTGGTCAACGTCGCGCCTTACCGGTCGCCGATGAACGTCTCCACCGCGCTGGCCACCTCGCCCAACACCGCGTTCGCGAAGCTGATCTCCCAGGTCGGCGTCGGCCGCACGGTGGACATGGCGATCAAGCTGGGCCTGCGTTCCTACGCCGACCCGGGCACGGCCCGCGACTACGACCCGGACAGCAACGAGAGCCTGGCCGACTTCGTCAAACGCCAGAACCTGGGCTCATTCACCCTGGGCCCGATCGAGGTCAACGCGCTGGAGTTGTCCAACGTTGCCGCCACCTTGGCCTCCGGTGGGGTCTGGTGCCCGCCGAACCCGATCGACAAGGTCTTCGACCGCAACGGCAACGAGGTGGCTGTGACCACCGAGACCTGTGAGCGAGTGGTTCCCGAAGGGCTCGCGAACACGCTGGCCAACGCCTTGAGCAAGGATATCCAGGGCGGCGGGACCGCGGCACCGGCCGCCGGTTCGGTGGGCTGGGATCTGCCGATGGCGGGCAAGACCGGCACCACCGAGGCCCACCGCTCGTCGGGCTTTCTGGGCTTCACCAACCGCTACGCTGCGGCCAACTACATCTTCGACGATTCCAGCTCGCCGTCGGATCTGTGTTCCTTCCCGCTGCGGCACTGCGGGGACGGGGACCTCTACGGCGGCAACGAGCCGGCCCGCACCTGGTTCGCGGCGATGAAGCCGATCGCCACCGACTTCGGCGATGTCATCATGCCGCCGACCGAGCCGCGGTACGTCGACGGCGGCCCCAATTCCCGGGTGCCCAGCGTTGTGGGCCTGGAAGTGGATGCCGCGCGCCTGCGCCTCAAGGAATCCGGATTCCAGGTCGCCGACCAGCCGAACTGGGTCAACAGCAGCGCCCGTTCCGGGGCGGTCGTCGGCACCTCACCGAACGGTCAGACCATTCCCGGCTCGATCGTCACCATCGAGGTCAGCAACGGCATCCCGCCGCCACCGCCACCGCCGCCGGACGGTCTGCCGCCGATCGGGCCGGTGGGTTCGACGGTGGTGGAGATTCCCGGGTTGCCGCCGATCACCATTCCGCTGCTGCCGCCCCCCGCGCCGCCGCCTTAACCGCGGTAGCGCGCGCTGGGCGCAGTAGTCTGAACGCCATGGCCCCTTCACCTGCCCTGACCCGGTCCGTGGTCGCCGCTTCGGCGGCGCTCGGGCCGGCGGCTCTCGCTATCGGCTACGGCGCGCTCATCGAACGCAATGCGTTCGTGGTGCGAGAGGCGACGATGCCGGTGCTGGCTCCCGGATCTTCACCGCTGCGGGTGCTGCATATCAGCGACATCCACATGCGCCCCGGGCAGCGCCGCAAGCAGGCCTGGTTGCGGGAGCTGGTGCGCCTGGAGCCCGACCTGGTGGTCAACACCGGCGACAATCTCGCCCACCCGAAGGCGGTCCCGGCGGTGGTGCAGGCCCTCGGTGACCTGCTGTCGGTGCCGGGCGTGTTCGTGTTCGGCAGCAACGACTACTTCGGTCCGCGGCTGAAGAACCCGGCGAAGTACCTGACCAAGCCGACACATCGCATCCACGGCGTCCCGTTGCCCTGGCAGGACCTGCGGGCGGCCTTCACCGAGCGGGGTTGGCTGGATCTGACCCACAACCGTCGTGAATTCGACGTGGCCGGCCATCGGATTGCCGCAGCCGGCGTCGACGACCCGCACATCGAGCGGGACCGCTATGACACCATCTCCGGTCCGGCCGACCTGACCGCCGATCTGCGCCTGGGGCTGACCCATTCGCCGGAGCCACGCGTGCTGGACCGGTTCGCCGCCGACGGCTATCAGCTGGTGATGGCCGGCCACACCCACGGCGGCCAGCTGTGCGTGCCGTTCTACGGCGCACTGGTGACCAACTGCGGGCTGGATCGCTCCCGGGTCAAGGGGCCCTCGCAGTGGGGTGCGCACATGCGCCTGCACGTCTCAGCGGGGATCGGCACCTCACCGTTCGCGCCGGTGCGGTTCGCCTGCCGCCCCGAAGCCAGCCTGCTGACCCTGGTGGCGGCGCCCACCGGCGGTGACGACTCGCAGCTCACCCGCGGCTCGACCGAGCCCTCCGTGTCGGCCCGTTGACTGGGCGGATCGTCGAAGCCGAGCGGATCGCCGCCGGCACCTGAATTACGACGAAGACTGGCCGGCGCAGCAAGGGCTGGACCCGACAGGTCCGGCCGCAGTCTTGGCCGCGTTCGAGAGGTCCTGCCGGTTCGCGTTCGCCTGAGCCCGCTCTTCGGCTGCGTCGGGGTTGGTGGCGGCAAGCCACACCGCAGCCAGAGCGAAGAAACCGGCGTACACCGCTCCGCCTAACAGCGTCATGATCTGACTCCCTTTGCACTAAACCTTGTTAGTCAGTCTGCCTAAGCCCGCCTATGTTTGCGAGCTCCACACGCCGCAATGTGGGGCGTTTCATGCTCCGGGAGGCTAGTGAGCTGGACCTCGATATCGGTTTCGCGGAGACTGGCACGCGCGGCGAAGCCGGACGTAGCCGGTCCCTGCCGGGCCTGCAACCAGGCGTTTGGGTGACCGGCGGCGCGGTGCGATACGCTGTCGTGGCTTCACACGGGGTGTGGCGCAGCTTGGTAGCGTGCTTCGTTCGGGACGAAGAGGTCGTGGGTTCGAATCCCGCCACCCCGACAGTGTGATGTCGCAAGACATCGGAATAGCTCTGAACCTGCATTAGGTTCGGGGCTTTTTCCGTTTTGGCCCGGGTGGGACTCCGCGGTTCCCGAACGAGGGTCGGGGACCGCGGAGCCGCCGTCATCCGTCAATCCGGTCCAGATAGCTTCGGCGTTTGCCTTCGTCGAAGTGCCCGGGGGGCTCGTTGCGCGTGGCGAGCCGCTTCATTTTCTGCATGAGCGGTTCGGGCGTGATGTCTTCGATAAGGCCGAACGGCGACAACCACCGGGGCACCGTCACCTCTCGCCCGGGCCGGCGGGCGCTGTCGACGATTGCCGCCGCGATCTGCTCCGGCTGCCGAGTGGGCAACAGGCTCAGGTTCACTCCCGCTGTCAGCTCGGTATGGACCGCGGTGGGCATGATCGTGGTGATCGTCACTCGGGTGTCCGCGATCTCGGCACGGACGGCTCGCGACAGCGCTGCCACCGCATACTTCGTCGCACAGTAGACCGACATGCCCGGAGTCGTCACCTTGGCCGCCATGGACGACACGTTCACGATGTGGCCGTGGTTGCGGGCCACCATGTCGGGCAGAAATTCGTGCATGCCATTGATGACCCCGCCCAGATTCACGGCCATTTCCCGGTGATAGGCGGAGAGTTTCTGATCGACAAACCGGCCCATGTGTTGGATTCCCGCGTTGTTGACCAGCATGTCCACCGGGCCGTCCGCGGCAGCCGAACGGTGGAATGCCGCGACACTGGCCTCGTCGGTCACGTCCAAGTGGGTCGATTTGGCACCGAGCTCGTGAGCCGTGCGGGCGGCTTCGTCGGCGTCCAGGTCGCCGATCCACACCGTGGCGCCCCGCCGCCGCAGAGCCGCCGCGGTGGCTCGCCCGATGCCGCGGGCACCCCCGGTCACACAGACCACGGCACCGTCGAGTTCGATCATCGATTCGGCCCTTCCTCGGTGAACTGCCGCAATCCGAAGTAGGCGATAAGACGAATCTCTCCGCTGTGCATCGTCAGCAGCGCGCGTCCGAGATACAGGCCCGGGACGAGCTCAACCACTTCGTCGCGGGTCCGTTTGATGGGGAAGGTGCGCACGCTGGGATTGCGGTATTCGGCGGGACTGTAGTCCAAAGCACGAACCTTGATGGAAGGCGCGATCGCGGCGGTGTCGATCCGATGATTGAATTCGAAACCCACCATCTCGGATCCGGCTCGACGAAGCCCTCCGTAGAGCGGCGCGATGACGCGCATCGCGTACTTGGCCAGTGGCGCAAGCCTGTTGAAACCGGTCTCGGCGTCGAAAGTCTTACCGCGCCACGTCGGGTTGATCTTCAACAAGGGGTTGGCCAGGTACGCCTCGGGAATCCCGAACAGGTTCCCGACGATCAGGCCTTCCAGCGCGCCCCGAATCTCCTCGGGAGCGTGTCCGCGCTCAAACAGGGCCGCAAGTTGGTCACGCCGACCGACCTTCCCGAGTTCCTGCAGGTAGCTCCAGCCCTGTTGCCGCGCCAGAACCGGCGCGCTGAGCGATAGAGCCCGAAGGTCGTTGAGCACAGATGCGCTGGCCCGCTCCTGAGCTTGGTTATCGGCGCGGGAATTAGGGGCCGAAGTTGTCATGAGTCCTCCCGATCGGTTTATCTGGTACGAAATCGTGCCTATTAACTGGTACGAGACCGTGCCAGACTTCTCGGGTGGTGTCAACGGGCAATCAACTGGGTTCGGTCAGCGGGTGCGACGATCTAGTGGTGCCCGAGACACCACAGCGCGCCTATGGGGGGCAGTCCGCTGAGACGCGTCGACAACTTCGGCGAACACGGCTCTTGGAAGCCGCTATGGACGCCATGGCGCGCAATGAATGGCGTAGCGCAACAGTCGATAAGCTTTGTGCCGCAGCGAATCTGAACAAAAGATACTTTTATGAGAGCTTTAGGGACCTGGACGGTCTGTCCGCTGCGGTGGTGGACGATATCGCCGAGGACGTCCGCGCTGCGACCGTCGCCGCTGCGGAAGCCGTCGGACCGGAGTCGCTGGAAACCCAAGCTCTTGCCGGGGTCGCCGCTGCCGTGCGCTCCCTTGTCGATGATCCTCGCCGTGCGCGAGTCCTTCTGGGCGGCGTCGCGGCCTCGCCGGAATTAGACGCCCACCGCACGCTGGTGATGCACCGCCTCACCGAAGTTCTGATCGACCACGGACGCAAGGTGCACGGCGTCGAACTCGAAGTCGATCCGCTGGCCAAGGTCGCGCCTGCGTTCATCGTCGGTGGCACGGCCGACGCGATCCTGGACTTCGTCAACGGGGAGGTCGACTTGTCTCTCGACGATTTCATCGCACAACTAGCCACCCTCTGGCTCATCACCGGCAGCGGCGCAGCCCAGTTCGCGCGGGCACGAGTGCCCTAGCATTCAGCACCCGCCGACCGCAGTCCTGTCGCCGGTTGGACCGGCCTTGCCCGTCGTTTCCTCAATCGGGTCCACCGGCCGCCTCGGCCGTAGACAATGGCTCCCGTGGACTTCCCGATGCGCTACGACCGGTGGTATCGACCGCTGGCCACCGTGTTGGGCCTGGGTCCCGGGCGGGCGAGCATCCGGGTTGCCGACGGGCTGCTGCAGATCCGCAGCGGATGGGCGTTCGCCATGGACATCGCGGTGAACAACATCGAATCCGCCTGTCCGGCCCCGGAACGCATGTGGGGCTGGGGCGTGCACCAGGCCTGTAATGGCTGGCTGGTCAACGGATCCCGGCACGGAATGGTCCAGATAAAGCTGGTCCACGGCGTCAAGCCCAGCAAAGCGCCGACGGCCGGACTGTTCAACAAACCCGTCCGCAGCCTCTATGTCAGCGTCACCGACCCCGACGGCTTCATCGCCGCGCTGACGGGCTGGCAGTTGCCGGCAACCGGTTCCTAGAGCCGTTCCCGGACCGCGGCCGACAACCGCGAACCATCGGCCTTACCCGCGGCGATCGCGGTGGCGGCCTTCATCACCTGGCCCATGTGCTTCATGTGCGGACGCTCCCCGATCGCCTCGGCGACCTGCGCCAGCGCGGTGTCGACGACGTCGGCCAGTTCGGCGTCGCTGAGCGGCGCGGGAAGGTACTCGGCGATGATCCGAGCCTCGGCGTGCTCTTCGGCGGCGAGGTCACCCCGGCCGTTCTGGGTGTAGATCGTCGCGGACTCCGCCCGCTTGCGGGCTTCGCGCGCCAGCACCTTCAGGACATCCTCGTCGGTCAGTTCCCGGGCCTGTTTGCCGGCGACCTCTTCGGCCTGGATCGCAGCCAACAACATTCGCAGGGTCGCCGTGCGCAGCTTGTCCTGCGCCTTCATCGCCGCCGTCAGATCGGTACGCAACTGGGATTTGAGTTCCGCCATGCCCCATAACGCTACGCTCAGCCACATGGTGAATCCGCCTCCGCCCGGCTACCCCGGACCTGGTTTTCCGCCTCCCGGCTACGGCCCGCCACCGGGCTATGGCCCGCCGCCTCCGGGCTACGGCCCCCCGCCCGGTTATGGACCCCCGCCGCCGGGCTACGGTGCCCCGCCTCCGGGTTACGGTCCCCCACCCGGCTACGGAGCACCGCCGCCGGGTTACGGTCCCCCGCCCTCGGGTTACGGTCCTCCGCCCTCGGGTTACGGTCCCCCGCCCGGCCATGGCCCGCCGCCGGGATACGGCGCCCCGGTGGGCTATCCGCAGCCTGAACTCAAGCCCGGCATCATTCCGCTGCGCCCACTGAGCCTCACCGACATCTACAACGGCGCCGTCGGCTACATCCGGGCCAACCCCAAGACCGTGCTCGGGCTGACCGCCGTGGTCGTGGTGGCCACCCAGATCATCAGCGGGATCGCCCTGTTCGGCCTGCTGTCGGCGCTCGGCCCGTCGGGTCCGGGGAGATCGCCGTCGGAGCTCTCCGGCGGTGACGTGGCGGCATGGCTGACCGGTTCTGTCGGCGCGGCCATCGTGACCGCCCTGGGCACCATCGTGTTGACCGGCCTGCTGACCGTGGTGGTCGGGCGCGCGGTGTTCGGATCCCCGATCAGCATCGCCGAAGCCTGGGCGATCGTGCGTGATCGCTTCGGTCCACTGATCGGCCTGACCGCCCTGATCGGCCTGGCCGCGGCGGTGCTGTGTGGCTTCGCGGCAGCCCTGATCGCCATTGCCGGCGGAGCGGGCGGCACCGGCGCCGCGGTGTTGATCGCCGTGCCGCTCGTACCGGCACTGATCGCAGCATTGGCCTACGGCTACACCGTGCTCGTCTTCGCGCCGACCGTGATCGTGCTGGAGCGCCAACCCGTGTTCGAGGCGATGCGTCGCTCGTTCTACTTGGTGCGCAACAGTTTCTGGCGAGTGCTGGGCATCATGGCACTGACCGCATTGATCGTCGCCCTGATCAGCAGCGCAGTGGCGTTTCCCTTCAATATCTTCGGGATGATCGTCACCCATGGCAGCGACGCCCTGACCGGCGGCGCGCAGTTGAGCCTGTTCTCCCGGATCGGCACCACGATCGGCGAGATCATCGTGCTGCCCTTCAGCGCCGGGGTGTCGGTACTGCTCTACACCGACCGCCGCATCCGGGGCGAGGCCTTCGACCTGGTGTTGCGAACCGGCGCCACCGGCGGACCGTACGTCGGCGGGTGGACCGACAACCTCTGGCTGACCCGGCCCCCGGGGTAAGGATCCTCGGGTGCCCACCGTCGACGTCGACCGCGAAGCCGCCCGCGAGGCGGCCGAACGCGAGCTGGCAAAACCGATGTACCCGCGGCCCTCGCCCAAGCAGCAGTTCCTGGACTTCATCGAGACGCTGGTACGCCGGTTGGTGCTCAAGGGTGCCGAGTTGCCCGGCGGCTGGTTCACCATCAGCGTGTTGCTGATCATCCTCGCGGCAGCCGTGGTGGCCGCCGTCCACGTCAGCCGCAGCATGTTGCACGACGGCCACCGCGGCGATCCGTTGTACGGCGCAACACAACTCAGCGCCGCCGGACACCGCGCGGCCGCGCAACAGCATGCCGCAGCGGGAGACTGGGTCGAAGCGATCCGGCACCGCCTGCGGGCCGTAGCTCGCGCACTCGAGGAGAACGGGGTCCTGCGTCCCGCCACGGGCCGTACCGCCACCGAACTTGCCCGCGATGCCGGTGCGGCGATGCCCGCCCTGACCGGTGAGCTGTTCCGGGCCGCCGAAACCTTCAACGACGTCAACTACGGCGAGCTGCCCGCCACCCCGGAGGGATATCGGATCGTCACAGACCTCGACGAGCGGGTGCAGGCCACAACACAGGCCCGGCAGCACCGATGACGACCAGGCGACGGACATGGCTGTGGGTCGCGACGGCCTTGGCCGTGATCGTGGCGGTTTCGGCGGTGGGCGCCTACCTGACCACACCGCGGCCGGGCGGCCGAATGGATCCCAATGCCACCGGGCCCGAGGGCGCGCACGCGCTGGTGACACTGCTGCGTCACCGCGGGGTCGAGGTCATTGCGGCCGCAACCGTCGAGGACGTCGCACGGCAAGCACGTCCCGACACGTTGGTTCTGGTGGCTCAGACCCCGCGCATCGCCGGCAGTGAGCTGATGAACCGGCTGGCCGATCTGCCCGGCGACCTGCTGCTGGTGGCACCGGATGCGCTGGCCCGCAAGGCGCTCGCGCCCGGCATCCGGTCCGGCCCCGCACGGGCGTACACCCACCAACCCGGTTGCAGCCTGCGTGAAACGCAACGGGCCGGAGCAGTCGACCTGCGCACAACTGCTACCTACGTTGCAAACAAAGGCTATTCGCTGGACAGCTGCTACGACGGCGCCCTGGTGCGCTATCGCGACGGCAAGCGGACCATCACCGTGATCGGCAGCGACACATTCATGACCAACGCCGACCTGGCCCGGGAAGGCAACGCCGCGCTGGCAATGAATCTTGCCGGCACCTCAGATCGCCTGATCTGGTATGCGCCCCAACACGTTCAAGGAGCAAAGTCGGGGAAAGCCGCGATCGCCGGCCTCATCCCGCAGAACCTGCGATGGCTGTTCTGGCAACTGTGTGTGGCACTGGCCCTGGCCGCCGTCTGGAAGGGCCGCCGGCTAGGCCCCCTGGTCGCCGAACAGTTGCCCGTCGTCGTCCGCGCATCGGAGACCGTGGAGGGACTCGGCCGGCTCTACCGCGCGCATCGGGCGCGTGATCGGGCAGCCACCGCCCTGCGCACCGCGACCCTGCGCCGACTGGCTCCACGGCTGGGATTGGGCCCGGAACCGGAGCCGCCCGCGGTGGTCGCGGCAGTGTCGACACGCATCGCGGCACACCCGGACGGGTTGTGGCACTTACTGTTCGGTCCGCTCCCGGATTCCGACGATGCCCTGGTCGCCCTGGCCCACGCACTCGACGACATCGAAAGGCAGGTCACCCTCTCGTGACGCACACTCCCGAAGAGAATCCGGCTGCTGCCGCAGCCCGCGACGCATTGCTGGCGTTGCGCAGCGAAGTCGCCAAGGTAGTGGTCGGCCAGGACGCTGTGGTCAGCGGCCTGGTGATCGCACTGTTGTGCCGCGGCCATGTGCTGCTCGAAGGTGTTCCGGGCGTGGCGAAAACACTGCTGGTCCGAACCCTGAGCGCCGCGTTGCGGTTGGACTTCAAACGGGTCCAGTTCACCCCCGACCTGATGCCCGGGGATATCACCGGCTCGCTGGTCTACGACAGCCACACCGCGGAGTTCGCGTTCCGGCCCGGACCGGTTTTCACCAACCTGCTGCTGGCCGACGAGATCAACCGGACGCCGCCCAAGACCCAGGCGGCGCTGCTGGAGGCGATGGAGGAAGGTCAGGTCAGCGTCGACGGCGTGGCCAAGCCGCTGCCCGACCCGTTTATCGTCGCCGCCACCGCCAACCCCATCGAGTACGAGGGCACCTACCGGCTGCCGGAGGCCCAGCTCGACCGATTCCTGCTCAAGTTGACGGTGCCGCTGCCGGTCCGCGAGGCCGAGATCGGCATCTTGGCTCGGCATGCGCAGGGCTTCGATCCGCACGACCTGTCCGCGGTGGCCCAGGTGGCCGGGGCGCAGGAACTGGCGGCCGGGCGCGCCGCGGTACGTCAGGTGCTGGTGGCCGACCAGGTGCTGGGTTACATCGTCGACGTGGTGGCGGCGACCCGGCACTCACCCGCCCTGCAATTGGGTGTCTCGCCCCGCGGCGCGACCGCCTTGCTGGCCACGTCGCGGTCGTGGGCCTGGCTGTCGGGGCGCAGTTACGTGACGCCCGACGACGTCAAGGCGATGGCCCGCTCCACGTTGCGGCACCGGGTGATGTTGCGCCCGGAGGCCGAACTCGAAGGCACCACCGCCGACGGCGTTCTCGATGCCATCCTGGCCTCGGTTCCGGTGCCGCGCTGGTGATTCTGACCGGTCGTGCCGCGCTGATCGCACTGCTTTGCGCCGTGCCGATCGCGTTGGCCCCTTGGCCGACGGCCGCTTTCGCGATGCTGCTGGCCGGTCTCACCACGGCAGTGCTGCTCGACGTCGCGTTGACGACAGATCCCGCCACGCTGCATATCGACCGGTCCATGGACAACGCGGTAAGGCTCGGCCAGACGATCCCGACCACGTTGTGGATAGTCAACGGCGATAGTCCATTCCGCGGTCAGCTACGTGACGCCTGGTCGCCCAGTGCCTGCGCCACACCGCGCTCGCATCCGCTGGAGCTGGCGGCCGGCCAGCTCTCCCGAGTGGTCACCGAGCTACGGCCGACCCGCCGCGGCGACCAGCAGGCCGCCCGGGTCACGGTGCGCTCGATCGGGCCGCTGGGGCTGGCCGGGCGGCAGCGGTCTCGGCAGGTGCCGGGGCAGGTGCGGGTGCTTCCGCCCTTCTTATCGCGCCGGCATCTGCCGGCCCGGCTGGCCCGGCTCCGCGAGATCGACGGGAATCTTCCGGTGCTGGTGCGCGGCCAGGGCAGCGAATTCGACTCGCTGCGCGAGTACGTTGCCGGCGACGACGTGCGCTCGATCGACTGGCGGGCCACCGCCCGGCGCTCGGAGGTGGTGGTGCGCACCTGGCGGCCCGAGCGTGACCGGCGGGTCGTCATCGTGCTCGACACCGGCCGGACCGCTGCCGGCCGGATCGGGGTGGACCCCACCGCCCGCGATCCCGCGGGCTGGCCGCGGCTGGACTGGTCGATGGATGCCGCACTGTTGCTGGCGGCGTTGGCATTACGCGCCGGCGATCACGTCGATCTGCTCGCCCACGATCAGGTGCCCCGGGCCGGGGTGTTCGGGGCGTCGAGGACCCGGCTGTTCGCTCAGTTGGTCGACGCGATGGCACCGCTGCAGCCGGCGCTGGTCGAATCCGATGCCGCGGCGATGCTGGCCACCTTGTCCCGACGTGCGCGCCGCGGCAACCTCGTTGTGCTGTTGACCGATCTCAACCCCTCTGCCCTGGAGG
>NZ_JRMM01000049.1:0-26448 GCF_000972905.1 Mycobacterium sp. UM_Kg27 | reverse complement strand
ATGTGTATAAGAGACAGCCTCGGCGCACGAGAACCGCTCTAGGTCGAATTGGATCTGCAGTGATCGCACCCCGGGCGTCAGTTCGGCCAGCCCTGGCAGCCCCCGTTGGCGGAGCTGCTCGTAGAGCACCTGTACCCGCGCCCGCAACGCCAAATCCAGGGTCATCGGCCCGTATTCCAGCAGAACTCCACTGTCGCCGGCGCGGCGTAACGTAACCGCCGTGCCGTCGCGCCCGGTGTAGCGCTGCAGCACTCCGTCGTCGCCGTCGCCGGAGCGGGAGACCACGACCGGCAGTGCCGCACGCCGCTGCACACCCAGCGCTGCAGTCGGTGGGGCATGGTCGGCACGGATCGGCACCAGTCGCACGGTATCGCCGGGCGAGAGCTGGCCGAGTTTCCATCGGTCGCCGCCTACCACCGTCACCGGACAGACGAACCCGCCCAGGCTGGGCCCGTCGGGGCCGAGCAGGATCGGGGTGTCACCGGTGAAGTCCAATGCCCCGATGCTGTAGGCGGTGTCATGAATGTTGGACGGGTGCAGTCCGGCGTCCCCGCCGTCGGTACGGGCCCACCGTGGCTTCGGCCCGACAAGCCGCACACCGGTGCGGTCGGAGTTGAAGTGCACGGTGTAGTCCGTGGTGGTCAGAGTGGCCATGTCGGCGCGGGTCATGAACTCCGGCGCGGCGTGCGGTCCTTCGGTCACCGCGAGTTGCCAGTGCCGCCCGATGCTGGGCTGCATCTGACTGGGCGCACGGGTGAGTTTCGGTGGGGCACCGCCTCGGCCGACGGCGCTGAGGCGATCCGATTCACGCAGCGCCCGGCCGTGGTGGCCGCCGAACACACCTTGGGTGAAGGTCGCTGCGCTGCCGAGGAATTCCGGCGCGGTGATGCCGCCCTCGACCAAGACGTAGCAGCGCATCCCAGGCCCGGGAATAACCCCGATCTCAAGCAGGCCACCAGCGGGTATCCGAAGTGACTGCCAAGGCGGAACCAGGACACCGTCCAGCCTGACCGGCACCGCGGCACCGGTGACGCACACCCAGGCCGGGTTCGAAAAACGCAGCGCAGGGCCGGCTTTGGTGCATTCCAAACCGGCCGCACCTTCGGGGTTGCCCACAACCTGGTTGCCGATCCGAAACGACAGGTCGTCCATCGGACCGGACGGCGGCACCCCGACATGCCAGTAGCCGACGCGACCGGGCCAGTCCTGCACCGTGGTGAACATGCCCGGGGAGATCACCTCGATGCCGATCATGGTCGGCTGATCACCATCCGCACCGGCGTTGGGTCGAAGCCGTTGCACGGGTTGTTGATCTGCGGGCAGTTCGACACCAGGACCAGAGTGTCGGTCTCCGCGCGCAGAGTCAGACTCTTGCCCGGGGCCGAGAGGCCGTCGACGATACCCAGCGTGCCGTCGGCTTCCACGGGCACGTTCATGAACCAGTTGATGTTGGAGACGATGTCGCGTTTGTCCAGACCCCACCGGGCCCCCTCGGCGAGGAAGTTCTCCACGCAGGCGTGCTGGTGGGCCGTGTGGTGCCCGTAGCGCAGCGTGTTGGATTCCTGCGAGCAGGCCCCGGCAATGGTGTCGTGGTTGCCGACGTCGTCGGCGATGACGGTCATCAGGGCGGCGCCATCGGCGCTGCGCAGCACCGAGCCGGTGCTCAAGAAGATGTTGCGCTGGGCGAGCACCGTGGCCTGGGCGCTGTATCGGCGAGCGTGATCGGCGGCGTCGTAGAGCAGGCAGTCCACCGCCTGGTTGCCGTGCAGATCGATGATCTGCAGCAGATCGCCGGCACGCACCACCGCCGACCAAGGCGACCGTGCCGCCACCACCGCGTCGGAGATGACGTGCGATGGATTCGTCATGAGCACTCCCCCGATGCGGCGACCCAGGCCGCCTCCGTGTTCTGCACCGCGCGAAGGTATTCCGGATCCCGATTGGTCAGTTCGGCCAGCTGTTCGCCGGCCCGCCAGCCAAGGACGTCCAATGCCGTTGCAGGCGGGTCGGGGTCCAGCGGGTGCGCGGCATTGGCGACCACCAGCACCACCGGAAGGTGGATCAGCAGTTCGACCGCCGCGCCGGGTCCCGCGGATCCGGTGAATTCCAGTGCCCCGCTGACGGGGTCGACACGGACTCCGCGGAACAGCGACACCGACGGTGCCACGTCGCGACTGCCCAGGCCGTGCTTGATCGCGCCCAGCAGCAGCAGTTGCCGCCCGGTGGCGTCCGGACCGCAGAGCAGGTCGTGGTGCCCCGAGGAGTCGGCGACGACGGTGGCCAGCACGCGCCCCTGATCGGACAACAGCGGATGACCGACTCCGAGGTAGGCCTGCCACGGCACCTTCATGGTGTCGGCGACATTGAGCCGTTCCCAGGGTGCCTCAGCGCGGTACAGCAGCAGATTCGCGCAGGCGCCACCCTCGACGTCGGTCATCCGAACCCGGGTGCCGCGAGCCAGCACCTTGGTGGCGTAGCCGTTGGCCGGGATGGACTCGGCCCAGATCATCGACGCCGCGTCGACGCCTTCCGGGGCCGCCGGGATGTGCATCGACGCGTGCTGCGCCTGAGCGCGCGCATGCCGGCGTGCGCCGTCGGTGGAATCGGTGCGCGGGTTGTCCATGACCAGGAAGCTAACACATTTCCTATCATTTGATAGTTTTTAGCGAGCCCAGGCCGCGGCGCGTGATAGGCAGTAAGGCGTGCAGAGCGATCGACGAGGACGTCCCCGGCTGGTGGCGTCCAGCAGGCCGGGCAGCAGCGCGCGCGATGAGATCCTCGACGCCGCGGCGGAGCTGTTCACCACCGTCGGCTACGCCGCCACCTCGACCCGGCGCATCGCCGAGAACGTCGGCATTCGGCAGGCCTCGCTGTATCACCACTTCGCCGCCAAGGACGACATCCTCGACGCCCTACTGGCCGACACCGTCGAAACCTCCGTACAGCTGGCCGCCGAGCTGCTGGCTGAGGCAGGACCGAGCGCTCCCCGGCTGCACGCGCTCGTCGTCGCCGATACCGCGCAATTGTGCGGCGGTACCTGGAATCTGGGCACGCTGTATCTGCTTCCAGAACTTCGTCTCGAGCGCTTCGCCCGCTTCCGCCGGCGCCGTGGCGAGTTACGCAGCCACTATCGAGAGCTGTCGCGCGCGGTGATCGCCGACCATGACGGTCCCGCGAGCGCCGACGATGTGCCGTTCCGGTTGGTGGAGACGGTGATCAACCGGCGCTCCGACGACGGCTCCTGCCCGCCGGATTATCCGTGGACCATAGCCGAAGCGGCGCTACGGGTATTGGGCTGCGGGAGTGGCTTCGCCCGGATGCGCAAGACGACCGATCAGCGCTTGGGTTGGCAGCCGCGGTAGACCGCAGCCTGCTCAGCGACCGGCCAGCTTGGCAGCCAGCCGGCGGTTCACCGGCTCGGGCAACAGGTCGGAGACATCGCCGCCCATCGCCGCAACTTCCTTTGCCAACGAAGACGATACGAACGAATACCGCGGTGTGGTCGCCACGAAAAACGTGTCGACACCGGCGATGTGCTTGTTCATCTGAGCCATCTGCAGCTCGTACTCGAAGTCGGTGCCGGTGCGCAGGCCCTTGATGATCGCGGTGAGCCCCCGCTCCCGGACGAAGTCGACCACCAAGCCCTGGCCCGACTCCGCGCGCACGTTGGGCAGATGCGCGGTGGCTTCGGCGATCATCTCAAGGCGCTCGTCGAGAGTGAACATGCCCTTTTTAGACGGGTTGACCAGTACGGCGGCCACCACCTCATCGAACTGAGCGGCCGCGCGCTCCAGGATGTCGACATGTCCCAGCGTCACCGGGTCGAAGGAACCGGGGCATACCGCACCACTCATAGTGCTCGACGCTAGCAGCAGGCTGAACTGATAGCGGTGACCCACTGCGCGCGGCCTCGCCGCTACTCGAGCTCGGCCAGCTCCAGGCGGGTGTCGCCGTACCGGCGCGAGGGCCAGGCTTCCCAGCCCTGCGGCCACCCCACCGCCGGACTGGAGGTGGCCCGTTCGATCACCACGACGGTGCCCGGGCCCGCCCAACCCCCGGCGGTCAACAATCCCGGCAGCGCGTCGATCGCGGCGGCATCGACCTCGTAGGGTGGATCGGCCAGCACCAGATCCACTGGAGTTTCGGTTCCCCCGGCCAGCACTGCGGCCACCGTGCCGCGGCGCAATACGGCACCGGCCAGCCCCAACGCGGCGATATTGGCGGCCAGCACCTCTGCGGCGCGACGGTCCGATTCGACGAACAGTGCCGACGCGGCGCCGCGAGACAACGCTTCCAAGCCGAGCGCCCCCGACCCCGCATACAGGTCCAACACCGACATTCCGGTCAGGTCCATTCGGGAATCGAGCACATTGAACAGCGCCTCGCGCACCCGATCTGTGGTTGGCCGGGTGCCGCGCGGCGGCACGGCGAGGCGTCGCCCCCCGGCTGCGCCCCCGACGATGCGAGTCAGCTCAGCACCACCAGCAGGTCTCCGCCTTCGACCTGTGCGGTCTCGGCAACAGCCACCCGCGCGACGGTGCCGTCGGCCGGCGCGGTGATGGCCGCCTCCATCTTCATCGCCTCGATGGTGGCCAGGGTCTGTCCGGCGGTGACCTGCTCTCCCTCGGCGACTCCGATGGTGACCACACCGGCAAACGGTGCCGCGACATGGCCCGGTTTGGTTCTGTCGGCCTTTTCGGCGACCGGTACTTCGCTAGCGATGCTGCGGTCACGCACTTCGACCGGCCGCAGCTGACCGTTGATGATGCACATCACGGTCCGCATGCCGCGTTCGTCCGGCTCGGAGATGGCCTCGAGCCCGATCAGCAGCTCCACCCCGCGCTCCAGCTTGACCCGATGCTCCTCGCCCTGACGCAGCCCGTAGAAGAACTGGTTGGCCGACAACCGCGAGATGTCGCCATAGAGTTCCCGATGCGACTCGAATTCCTTTGTGGGGCCAGGGAACAGCAGGTGGTTAAGGCGAGCCTGGCGTTGCGGTCCAGATTTTGCCAACACCGCCTCGTCATCGGCCGAGAGCTGCTGCATCTCCCGTGCCGGGCCGCGACCCTCCAGCGCCTTGGTCCGCAACGGCTCCGGCCAGCCACCCGCCGGGTCGCCCAGCTCACCGCGCAGGAAGCCGATCACCGAGTCCGGTATGTCGACTCGGGACGGGTCGGCGGCGAACTCGTCGGCGCTCACGCCGGCACCGACCAGGGCCAGCGCGAGATCGCCGACCACCTTCGAGCTCGGAGTCACCTTGATCAGCCGACCAAGTACGGCATCGGCGGCGGCATAGTTGTTCTCCACGTCCTCGAACCGGTCCGCCAACCCCAGCGCCTTGGCCTGCTGGTGCAGGTTGGACAGCTGGCCACCGGGAATCTCGTGGCGGTATACCCGCCCTGTCGGCGCTGCCAGCCCGGATTCGAACGGCGCGTACACCTTTCGCAGTGCCTCCCAGTACGGCTCCAGGTCGCCCACCGCGTCCAGCGAGATCCCGGTGTCGTAGTCGGTCTGGGCCGCCGCGGCGATGATCGAGCTGAGCGCCGGTTGACTGGTGGTGCCCGCCATGGGCGCTGCCGCGCCGTCGACGGCGTCCGCCCCGGCCTGCCAGGCAGCGACATAGCTGGCCAGCTGACCACCCGCGGTGTCGTGCGTGTGGACATGGATGGGCAGGTCGAAGCGACTGCGCAGTGCGCTCACCAACGTCGTTGCCGCGGCAGGGCGCAGCAGCCCCGCCATGTCCTTGATCGCCAGCACATGGGCACCGGCGTTCACGACCTGCTCGGCGAGCCGCAGGTAGTAATCCAGCGTGTAGAGCGTTTCGCTCGGACTGCTCAGATCGCCGGTGTAGCACATGGCGACTTCGGCTACCGCACTGCCGGTTTCGCGCACCGCATCAATGGCCGGAAGCATCGAGTCCACGTTGTTGAGCGCATCGAAGATCCGAAAAATGTCAATACCGGTCTCGGTGGCCTCCTGGACGAACGCCGAGGTCACCAACTCCGGATACGGGGTGTACCCGACTGTGTTGCGCCCGCGCAGCAGCATCTGCAAGCAGATGTTGGGCAGCGTCTCGCGCAGCGCGGCCAGTCGTTCCCAGGGGTCTTCCTTCAGAAACCGCAGCGCTACATCGTAAGTCGCGCCGCCCCAGCATTCGACCGACAGCAGTTGCGACATTGTGTGGGCCACGTACGGGGCCACCCTGACCAACCCGCTGGTGCGCACCCGGGTGGCCAACAGCGACTGGTGGGCGTCCCGGAAGGTGGTGTCGGTGACCCCCACGGCGCGCGAGTCCCGCAGCCAGCGGGCAAACCCTTCTGGCCCCAGCTCGACCAGCCGTTGCTTGGAACCCGCCGGCGGCGGCGCCGACAGGTCCAGCTCGGGCAGCTTGTCTCGCGGGTACACCGCCGACCGCCGGGTGCCGTGCGGACTGTTGACGGTGACATCCGCCAGGTAGTTCAAGATCTTGGTGCCGCGGTCGGCCGACGAACGCGCGGTCAGCAGCTGCGGGCGCTCGTCGATGAACGAGGTCGTGATGCGCCCGGCGGAGAAGTCCGGGTCATCGAGCACGGCCTGCAGGAATGGGATGTTGGTGGCGACCCCACGGATCCGGAATTCCGCGATCGCCCGGCGCGCCCGCTTCACCGCGGTGGGGAAATCCTTGCCGCGACAGGTCAGCTTGACCAGCATCGAGTCGAAGTGGGCGCTGATCTCCGCGCCCAGGTTCGTGCCGCCATCCAGCCGGATCCCCGCCCCGCCAGGGCTGCGGTAAGCGCTGATCCGTCCGGTGTCGGGCCGGAATCCGTTGGCCGGGTCCTCGGTGGTGATCCGGCATTGCAGCGCAGCGCCGCGCAGCGTGATCGAATCCTGCGAGAGGCCCAGGTCCGCCAGCGACTCACCGGCGGCGATCCGCAGCTGCGACGACACCAGGTCGACGTCGGTGATCTCCTCGGTGACGGTGTGCTCCACCTGGATGCGCGGATTCATCTCGATGAACACGTGGTGGCCGCGCTCGTCGACCAGAAACTCCACGGTGCCCGCGCAGGTGTAGCCGATATGGCTCGCGAATGCCACGGCGTCCGCACAGATCTTCTCGCGCAGAGCCGGATCGAGATTCGGTGCCGGCGCCAACTCGACGACTTTCTGATGCCGGCGCTGCACACTGCAGTCACGCTCGTAGAGGTGGATCACGTTGCCGTGGTTATCGGCCAGGATCTGCACCTCGATGTGGCGCGGGTTGAGTACCGCCTGCTCGAGGTAGACGTGTGGATCGCCGAACGCCGAATCCGCTTCCCGGCTGGCCGCTTCCACCGCGTCGGCCAGCCCGTCGATGTCGGCGACCCGGCGCATCCCGCGCCCACCGCCACCGGCGACCGCCTTGACGAACAGCGGGAACGTCATGTCCTGGGCTGCGGCGAGCAGTTCCTCCACCGAGGACGACGGGGCCGATGACGCCAGCACAGGCAGGCCCGCCTCCCGCGCGGCCGCCACCGCGCGAGACTTGTTGCCGGCCAGGGCCAGCACCGCCGCGCTGGGACCGACGAAGGTGATGCCCGCAGCCGCACAGGCCTGCGCCAGTTGAGGATTCTCCGAAAGAAAACCGTAGCCGGGGTAAACGGCGTCGGCTCCGCATCGCACTGCGGTGCCGACGATCTCGTCGACTGACAGGTACGCGCGTACCGGATGGCCCTCTTCGCCGATCTGGTAGGACTCGTCCGCCTTGAGCCGGTGCAGCGAGTTGCGATCCTCGTACGGGTAGACCGCCACTGTGCCGACCCCGAGTTCCACAGCGGCCCGGAACGCGCGGACAGCGATCTCCCCGCGGTTGGCCACCAGCACTTTGGAGATCACATCCACCCCTACAGCAGCGTTATCCAGTAATCCTGAAACCGAATAAATATCAGCAGAAATAACGCGATAAACCATAACGCAGCGATGGTCCAACGCCATCGGTGCAAATGCTGCAAAGTTTTGCGTATACCACCCTGCTCAGATGCTAGGGCTGCGAATATCACTAGCAGGCACAGCGTGACCGCCCACACCACCATGCAATACGGGCACAGCGCCCCGATCCGGTACAGGCTCTGGAAGATCAGCCAGTGCACGAAGCCGGCGCCGGCCAGCGTCCCGAGCGTCAACCCGGTCCAATACCACTGCGGCAATGGCACTTTCGCGACAGCCAGGACGCCGGTGACAATCACCACGGTGAAGGCGACGATCCCCATCAGGGGGTTGGGGAACCCCAGCACCGACGCCTGCGGGGTGACCATCACCGATCCGCAGGACAGCACCGGGTTGAGGTTGCACGACGGTACGTAGCCGGAGTCCGTGAGCAGCTTGATCTTCTCGACGGTCAGGGTGACCGAGGCGAGCAGTCCGATGACCCCGCCGATCAGCACCGCCCAGGCCCGGGATGCCGCGACCGGCACCGCCTGGGCGGGCGATTCGACCGCCGGAGCCGTGATGGTCACGACTCCTGAGCCGGTACGGCCATACCGGGCACGTCACCGACGATCTCGCGGATCTTGGAGACCAGGGCTTCCGGAGTGGAGGGGCGGTAGTCCTCGCCGTTGATGCGCAACGTGGGAGTGGCGTGAATGCCCCCAGCGGCGGCCATACCGCCGACCATCTTGAGGTACTTGCCGCTGTTGATGCACGCCGGAACACTGCCGGCAGCGCCGGCTTGGCGGGCCAGCTCGATCAGGCGCTTGTCGTCGGGGAACTCCGTGCCGATCTCCGACGGCTGCAGCTGCTCGGTGTAGAGCGCGGTGTGGAATCGGCGGAAGGCATCGTTGTTCTCGTCAGCGACGCAGTAGGCGGCGGCTCCGGCGCGCGAGGAGTAGTTGTCGTTCTGCGGCCGATCCAGGATCGCGACCATGTGGTAGTCGGCGGCGATCGCCCCGCTGTCGATCAGCCGGGACACCGTCGGGCCGAAGGCTCGCTCGAGGTTGCCGCAGGCCGGGCAGAGGAAGTCCTCGTAGAACGTCAGCACAGCCTTGGGCTCGTCGGTCCCGTCCTTGGTGATCAGCTTGCTCGAGGTGACCCGGATCGCCTCACCGGCGCCGGCGCCCTTTTTGTGCCCGTTGGACATCACGATGTAGCCGATCAGTCCCACCGCGAAGACCACCACGATGGCGACGAGCCCGATCTGCATTGCGAGGTTGCGCTTCTGGTCGCCGGCCCTCAAGCCGGAGGCGGCGGGGCGTTTGGGTTTGCTGGCCACAGTCGGTCGGTCCTCGTGTTCGGTGGTCGGTTTGCGGTTCAGCGTACCGGCGTGAGCCCCGGACCTCAGCCGCGGCTGAGGTGCGCGCGCAGCGCCGAGATCAACTCACTGGTCGCGGTGGCGCTGCCGCCCCCCAGCGGAAACAGGTTGATGAAGGCATGCGTCAACGACGGCATCTGCCGCAGGTCCACCACAACGCCGGCCTCGCGCAGTGCCGCCGCGAAGGCTTCGCCTTCGTCGTGCAGCGGGTCGAATCCGGCGACGGCCACCAGCGCCGGAGGTAATCCGGACAGGTCGCCGGCCAGCAGCGGCGATACCAGCGGGTCGGTCGGAGCCAGCTGTGAGCGGCCCACGTATTGGTCGGTGAACCAGTCGATGTCGTGTTTGGTCAGCAGAAAGCCGTCGCCGTAGAGGGTGCGCGAACGGGTCTGGGCGGTGCAGTCGGTGACCGGATAGATCAGCCACTGCAGAACGGGTGCCGGTCCCCCTTCATCGCGTGCCCGCAGCGCGACCGCGGCGGCCAGGTTGCCACCGGCGCTGTCACCACCGACTGCGACCCGCCCGGCGATCCCACCCAGCTCCGCGGCGTGGTCATGAGCCCAGCGGAACGCCGCGAGGGCATCGTCGAGTGCGGCCGGTGCGGGGTGCTCAGGCGCCAGCCGGTAGTCGACCGACAGCACCGCGATGTCACCGTCTCGGCAGGTCAGGCGGCAGATCGCGTCGTGGCTGTCCAGGTCGCCGATCACGAATCCGCCGCCGTGGTAGAAGACCAGCAGCGGCTTGTCGCCCCCACCGACGGGGCGGTAGTGCCGAGCGGCGATGTCGCCGGCCGGGCCGGGCAGCACGATGTCGCGAACGTCGACGTGGATATCACCGCCGCCCAGTCCGGTGGCCGTTTCGCGCAGCTGGGCGCGGGAGGCGACCGCGTCGTCGCCGACGACTAACCCGTTGATGCCCATCGCGCGCTGTGCGGCCAGGGTCAGCCGCAGGGTGGGGTCCAAGGTCTTACCGTCGATGGTGACCGCGCGCCCGCCGGTCATGATCCGCTGGAGGCCGATCGGCAACATCGGCATCAGCTTCATGCCGGCCGTCATCAGCGTGCTCTGCAGCTGATCGGTCCATCGCACGCCGCGGCTGGAACCGGAGTCGCCTGGCAGACTTCGTGTCATGGCTGCTGAAGATAACTTGCGTTCAGTCACGCTCAACGACGGTAACTCCATCCCCAGCGTCGGTTTCGGGGTTTACAAGATTTCGCCCGCCGAAACCGAGCAGGCGGTACGCACCGCACTTGCAGCCGGATACCGCCATATCGACACCGCAGCCCTGTACGGCAACGAGCGGGAGGTCGGCCGCGCCGTCGCGGCATCCGGCCTCCCGCGCGACGAGGTGTTTGTGGTGACCAAGGTCTGGAACTCCGACCAGGGCTATGACTCCACGCTGGCGGCATTCGACACGAGCATGGAGCGCCTCGGCCTGGATTTTCTGGACCTGTACCTGATCCACTGGCCGCTGCCGTCCGCCGGCAAATTCGTCGAGACCTTCCGGGCGCTGGCCCACCTGCGCGACCAGGGCCGGATCCGCTCGATCGGGGTGAGCAACTTCGCGCCCGAGCACCTCAAGATGCTCATCGACGGAACCGGGATCGTGCCCGTCGTCAACCAGGTCGAGCTGCATCCGCGCTTCAGCCAGCCCGAACTGCGGGCAACGCATGCCCGCCTCGGGATCGCCACCGAAGCCTGGGCACCCCTGGGGCGGGGTTCCCTGCTGACTCATCCGGTGGTGACCGAGGTGGCGCGGCGTTGCGGAAAGACACCGGCGCAGGTGCTGATCCGCTGGCATATCCAACTGGGTAATATTGTGATTCCGAAATCGGTGCACCCAGAGCGCATCGTCGGCAACTTCGACGTCTTCGACTTCGGACTCGGCACGGCGGAGATGGCCGAGATATCCTCGCTCGACGACGGCGCCCGCTTGGGACCCGATCCGCGAACATTCGATTACACAGGTAGGTGAAATGACGTCGGGCACTGCGATCCCCTCGGTCACCCTCAACGACGACCGCACGATGCCGACTCTGGGCATCGGAGTGGCTGAGTTGTCCGAAGCCGAAACCGAGCGCGCGGTCTCGACGGCGCTCGAGCTGGGCTGTCGGTTGATCGACACCGCCAAGGTGTACGGCAACGAGGCCGCGGTGGGCCGGGCTATCGCCGCGTCGGGAATCCCGCGCGAGGAGGTGTTCGTCACCACCAAGCTGGCCAACGCCGACCAGGGACTGACCGCCGCCATCGAAGCCTGCAAGGCCAGCCTGGAACGGCTCGGAATGGACTACGTGGACCTGTACCTGGTCCACTGGCCGGCGCCGTCGCTGGGCATGTACGTCGACAGCTTCGGTGGACTCATCCAAACCCGGGAGCTGGGACTGACCCGGTCCATCGGGGTGTGCAACTTCACCGCGAATCACCTCGACGACGTGATCGACCTGGCGTTCGAGACGCCGTCGGTCAATCAGATCGAGCTGCACCCGCTGCTCAACCAGGCTGAGCTGCGTGCCGCCAACGCCGAGCGCGGCATCATCACGCAGGCCTACAGCCCGCTGGCGGTGGGCCGGTTGCTCGAGCACCCGACCGTGACGGCCATCGCCGGCGAGTACGGCAAGACCCCGGCACAGGTGCTGATCCGGTGGAGCCTGCAACTGGGCAATGTGGTGATCCCCCGGTCGGCTCAGCCCGAGCGCATCGCGGCCAACCTGGACGTGTTCGGCTTTGAGCTCGCCGACGAGCACATGGCGAGCCTGGGCGGTCTCAACGACGGCACCCGGGTGCGGGAAGACCCGCTCACCTATACCGGTCTCTGATCCCCAGCCGAGTGTGACTCCCACGACGACGCCGCGGCGTGTCGCCGCGTCCTGAGTTGCGCAGTCGGCGCCGACAGAACCTTCGCCTACCCGGTCGGGCAGGTGGCCGCTGACTCACGCAGCACGTCGGCTGACGGCTGGTCGAGGCGCAGCGCATAGCCCCGCAGGACCGCGATGTAGGCGATGGCGTACTGGCACGCGAACGCCGTGTTCGGCGGCATCCACTGCCCGGGACCCGCATCGCCTTTGTCCTGGTTGCCCTGCCCGGCGACCGCAAGAAGGTTGGCCGGGTCGTTGGCGAAGCGCAACCGTTGCCGGTACGGCCAGGCCGACGCTCCCATGTCCCAGGCGTAGGCCAGCGGCACAATGTGGTCGACCTGCACCGATTCGCCGGTCTTCGCGCCGCGGGTGAAGGCCACGACGGCGTTGGTGTAGGGGTCGTGCAGGGTTCCAGTGGCCACCGCGTTGGCGCAACGCTTGGTCGACACGTGCGTGATGTCCACCAGGTCCCGGTTGAGGATGTCGTTGCGGGTGTCGCAGCCGTTGTGACCGCCCGGCGCATCGTTGTCGTCATCCCAGGCGTCGCCGAACAGCGGACGGCGGTAGTCGTAGCGGTGGGTGCGGGCCGGAACGACCGTGATGCCGGCCAGGACATCGGTGCCGGCCGCCACCGTGGGCATACCGGCCTGCGCCGCCAGTGCACGACTGCGATGGCCCACGGCCGACACCGTCTGGTAGGCCACGAGCACGGCCAGCGCGGCCGCCACGGCCAGCCACAGCAGGGTTTTTCGACTGGTCATGATTTGTCCAGGTAGGCGATGTCGGTGAAAGGCGCGGCGAGGGTGGCCAACCCGGGATCATTCGGGTTGTCTTCCCAGGCCTGCATGCAGTACGTGCGGGCCGCCTCGATCACTTCGCCGTGGTCGGCCAGCGACAGCAGCTTGAGGCCACCTCGCCAGCCGGACTGGTTGCGGCCCAATACATCTCCCTCACCACGTTCGGCCAGATCCAGATCGGCCAAGACGAATCCGTCCAAGGTGCCTGCGACGGCTTTCAGGCGCTGTCCCGCCTTGGATCCAGGACCGCTGGAGGTCACCAGCAGGCAGAGGCTGGCATGCTCGCCGCGGCCGATCCGGCCGCGAAGCTGGTGCAATTGGCTGATGCCGAACCAGTCCGCGTCGGCGATCAGCATGACGGTGGCATTGGGTACGTCGACACCGACCTCGATGACCGTGGTGCAGACCAGCACATCGACGCCGCCGGTGCGGAACGCCGTCATCACCGCGTCCTTCTCGTCCCCGGTCAGCCGCCCGTGCATCAAGCCCAGTCGCAACCCCGATAGCGGCCCGGCTCGCAACTGATCGAACAGCCCGACCGCGGTGGCCGAGGTTCTGCCGCCCGCATCGTCCGAGCCGGTCTTGCTTGGCTCGTCGGTCTCGTCGATGCGGGGTGCCACCACGTAGGCCTGTCGTCCGGCCGCCACCTCCTCGCGAATCCGCTCCCAGGCCCGATCCAGCCAGGTCGGCTTCTCCTTGACGAAGATCACCGAACTCGTGATCGGCTGGCGACCACGGGGCAGCTCGCGCAACGTGGAGGTCTCCAGATCGCCGTATACGGTGAGCGCCACTGTGCGCGGAATCGGAGTGGCGGTCATCACCAGCAGGTGCGGCGTGATGCCGTCGGGAGCTTTGGCGCGCAACCGATCTCGCTGCTCGACGCCGAATCGATGTTGTTCGTCGACGACCACCATGCCCAGGTTGTCGAATTCGACCGCGTCGACCAGCAGGGCGTGAGTGCCCACAACGATGCCGGCCCGGCCACTGGAGATCTCGGCGCGCGCCTGCTTCTTGGCGGCCGCGGACATCGAGCCGGTGAGCAGCGCCACCGCGGTGGCATTGTCGGCCCCGCCCAGCTGACCGCCGAGTGCCAGCGGCCCCAGCATGTCCCGTATCGATCGGGCGTGTTGGGCGGCAAGGACTTCGGTGGGCGCCAACAGGGCGCACTGATAGCCGGCATCAACGAGCTGCAGCATCGCCAGCAGGGCGACGATCGTCTTGCCCGAGCCGACCTCGCCCTGTAGCAGCCGATTCATCGGACGGCTGGTGGCCAGTTCGCCTTCGAGCACGCCGAGCACCTCGCGTTGTCCGGTGGTCAGCTCGAACGGCAACCGCCGCAACAGTTCTGCGACCATCCCGTTATCACGGCGCGGTGCCGGTAACCCGGATTCGGACAATTCACCGTTCCGACGCATCGCCAACGCCCACTGCAAGCCGAACGCCTCATCGACGGCCAGCCGGGCACGGGCGCGGTCCCGCTCGGCGGCATTCTCCGACAGGTGAATCGCGCGCAGCGCTTCGTCTTCGCCGAGCAGACCCCGTTCGGTGCGCACCGCGGCCGGCAGCGGGTCCGGAACCGGATCGAGGACGTCGAGCACCTGCCGCACACAGTTGAAGATGTCCCAGCTCTGCAGTTTCGCGGTCGCCGGGTAGATCGGGTAGCAGCTGCGCTCGAAGTCCGCCTGGTTGACCTGCCCGCTGACCTTCTGCGATGCGTCGGCGATGTTGCGCAGCGAACTGCTGCCGAAGTTGCGCTCGTTGGCCGCACCGTCGGCTTCCTTGAGTACCAGGAAGTCCGGATGGGTCAGTTGGATCGCACCCCGAAACAGCTTGACCTCACCGGACAGCATCACCCGGGTGCCGGGGGTCAACCGCCAACGCAGGCCCTTGGGGTTGAAGAACGTCGCACTGACCTTGTTGCGACCGCTACCGACGGTGACGGCGAGATACTTTCCGTTGCGCCGCTGCATGTCTTTGAGCAACGCCGAACTGATGGTGTCGACGATGGTGATGTGGTCGCCTTCGGCGGGGCGGCTATCGGCAGCGCTGCGCACCCCGGAGCCTTCGACGTAGCTGCGCGGATAGTGCCGCAGCAGGTCCCCGACAGTGCGGATGCCGAAGCTTTCGTCGAGTTTGCCGGCAGCGCCAGAGCCGACGATGAAATCCAGCCGGTCGGCCAAGATCGCCATCGCTACTCGACCCCGATCAGCAACGCGTCCCCCCGATGCCCGGTGAAGTAGGTCGCCAGTTCGGTTCCCGGGTGCTGGTCATGCACGTGCCGGGCCAAGACGTCCATGACATCTTCTTCCAACCCTTCGATGCCCGCCCCGAGCAGCACCGTCACCAGCTCACCGCCGGCCGCCAGCAGCAGGTCGATCAGGCCGATCGCGGCGGCCCCGACATTGCGCGCCACGATCAGCACCTCGTCGCCGGCGATGCCCAGGCCGTCGCCGGGGCGGCAGGAACCGGCCCAGGTCAGCGCTTGTTCGGTCGCGATCCGCACCGATCCCAGCCGGGTGCTGCCGGCAGCCCGGGCCATGGTGTAGCCGTCATCGACGACCGGCCGGCCAGGATCGTGGACCGCCAACGCCGACAACCCCTGCACCATCGAGCCGGTCGGCACCGGCACCACGTCGACACCCCAGCCGATGGCAGCGGTACAGCCCGCCACCAGCTCCTCGGCGGCGACGTAGCCGTTGGGCAGCAGCATCACCTGCGCTGCACCGGTGTCCACCACCGCCCGCAACAGTTGCTGGGCGCTGACCATCATCACCGGTTCGGCCCTGTGCGGGTCGGGCCGCAGCACGCAGGCGCCTTCGGAGTCGAACAGTGCCTCGGCGCCGTCGCCATCGACCACGGCCAGCACCGCACGCTCCCGGGCCCAGCTGCCCGGGGACGGCCCGGCGGCCCCGGCCAGGGCCGAGATCTGAATACGCCGCGGCCGTCCGAAGGCCAGGCCCGCCTCGACGGCGGCACCGGCGTCATCGGTGTGCACGTGCACCGAATATCCGCCGACCACCCCCGCGGTGGCGATGGCCACCGATTCTCCGAGCTGGTTCAGCCGCTCCCGCAGGGCTTCGGTGTCTTCGGGGCTGCACTCGCCCAGCAGGTACATGACCTCGAAATGCGGCGCGGGGGCCTCGGTCCCGGCCTCCGGAGGCCGCGGGGACGGCGCAGGCTGGTATGCCGACCGCACGGGAGCCTGCCCGGTGATCGTCGATCGCAGCGCGTCGAGCAGCACCAGCAGGCCGCGGCCGCCCGCGTCGACCACCCCGGCCTCGGCAAGCACGTCGAGCTGCGCGGTGGTCGCCTCCAGCGCCTGAGCAGCCGCGTCGGAGCCGGCCACCAGTGCCGGACCCAACTCGGCTCCGCTGGCCGCACACCGTTCGACGGCGCCCGCGGCAGCCTGCAACACCGACACGATGGTGCCTGGGACTTCGCGTCCGCCCATCGAGCTCACCACCAGCTCGACCCCGTGTCGCAGACCGGCGCCGAGCAGGGCGGAGTCGATGACGCTGACGCCGGTGTCGGCTGCGGTCACATCGGCCAGGCCGCGCAGGATCTGCGACAAAATCACCCCGGAGTTGCCGCGCGCCCCGTGCAGCGCCCCCGAAGACAGGGCAGCCGCGACCCGTCCCACCTCGCCGGAGGCGGCCTCGGTGTTGGCCTCGGCCAGGGCCGAACGCATGGTGAACAGCATGTTTGTTCCGGTGTCGGAATCGGCGACCGGGAAGACATTGAGCTGATTGATCTCGTCGGTGTGGGTGATCAGGTCACCGACGGCGGTGTGTGCCCAGTCCCGCAAGGTCGCCGCATCCAGCCGACGATCGGGGTTGCCCACCTGCGCCCACCTTCCTGCCACCACCTCCGGTGGTCGCAAGCCTAATCACTCCGGACGACAGCACAGGTCACGTCCGTCCGGCGGGGAAGGGGCGTTTTGGTGGTTGCCCCGCCGGGCGGGTATCCTGATCAGGTTGTCGGGCCACCCGCTGAGGTTGTTGGCCCTCAAGCAGACGTTTTGAGGAGTGTCACATATGGCTGCCGTGTGCGATATCTGCGGAAAGGGCCCCGGCTTCGGTAAGTCGGTATCCCACTCGCACCGTCGGACCAGCCGTCGGTGGGACCCGAACATTCAGGTCGTGCACGCCGCGCGTCCCGGCGGTAACAAGCAGCGCCTGAACGCCTGCACCTCGTGCATCAAGGCCGGCAAGGTCGTCCGCGGCTAAGTTCGCTCTTTTTCGTCGAGCGCGGGGACACCGGTCCCTCTTGGGCATGCGCGACCGCTCGAGCCGCGCTACTCCAGTCGCCAGTCGATCGGCTCGGCCCCCATCTGCGCCAGCAGGTCATTGGCGCGGCTGAACGGACGCGATCCGAAGAACCCGCGCGACGCCGACAGGGGCGACGGGTGCGGTGATTCGATCGCGACGCAGCGGTCGGACAACATCGGCTTGAGCGTCCCCGCGTCGCGTCCCCACAGGATCGCCACCATCGGCTGATTGCGGGCCACCAACGCGCGGATCGCACATTCGGTGATGGCTTCCCAGCCCTTGCCGCGATGCGACGCCGGAGTGCCCGGTCGCACGGTGAGCACCCTGTTGAGCAGCAACACACCTCGCTGCGCCCACGCGGACAGATCGCCGTTGGACGGCTTGGGATAGCCCAGATCCGCGGTGTACTCGGTGAAGATGTTCTCCAGGCTGCGTGGCAGGGGCCGAACGTCCGGTGCGACCGAGAAGCTCAGACCTACCGCGTGACCGGGCGTCGGATACGGGTCTTGCCCGACGATCAACACCCTGACGTTGTCGAACGGAAACGTGAAGGCACGCAAGATGTTCTGCCCGTCGGGCAGATAGCCGTGTCCGGACGTCGTCTCCTCGCGCAGAAACTGCCCCAGTGCGGCGACGTGATCGGTCACCGGCGCCAGCGCGGTGGCCCAACCGCTTTCGACAAGTTCAGGAAGTGGACGAGCAGTCATGGTGTCTCAACGTAATGGGGCGCTGGAATCAAACGATTGCCAGCCCGCCTCCCCGTCCCACACCGCTCCGTCGACCAGCACACGCGCCGGTCCGGGTAGCACCTGGCCGATGGCCCGCCAACCGGGCGGCACCTGTCCGGGAAACGCCGCGAGCAGGGCGTGGTCTTCTCCCCCGCCCAGAACCCATGCCCACGCGTCCACACCGACCGCAGCGGCCGCGGGCGCCAAGGCTCGATAATCGGCCGCCAGCGCCACTGTGGACACATCCAGCGTCACCTGCGACGCAGCGGCCAGGTGCCCCAGATCGGCGATCAGGCCGTCGGAGACATCGGTCATGGCCTGCGCCCCCGCCTCGGCGGCCGCCGCGCCCTGCCCGTACGGCGGCTCCGGGACCAGGTGGCGACGCCGGAACTCCGTGAATTCTGCTGAGTCCACGCCGTCATCCCACAGCCTCAGCCCGGCTGCCGAGCGGCCCAGCTCCCCGGCCACCGCCAGGGTCGCGCCGGGCCGCGCCCCCGACCGCAGCACCGCGGCTCTGCCGGCCAGATCGCCCAGCACCGTCACCGACACCACCCAGCAGTCGGCCTGGACCAGATCACCTCCGACCACGCCGGCGCCGAGGCGCTCCGCCTCGGCCCACATCCCGTCGGCCAGGGCGATGGCATCGGCGGCAGAAGTGTGCGCCGGGGCTGCGAAGCCGACGACGAACGCGGTGGGCTGCGCCCCCATCGCCTCGATGTCGGCGGCGTTCTGCGCGATCGCCTTGCGCCCGACCTGCTGCGGGGTTGACCAATCCAGCCGGAAATGGCGTCCTTCTACCAGCATGTCGGTGGACACCGCAGCTCGGCCGTCGGCACAGCGCACCACCGCCGCATCGTCTCCAGGACCCAACTGGGTGGTGTCGGGCTGATGTCGCCCGGCCACCAGCCGGTCGATCATGGGAAACTCTCCAAGCTGACCCAGCGTGGGCTCGTTACCGCGCACAGCCTGGAGTGTAGGTGTGATCAGAACGGTAGGCGGGGCTTGACCACGGACAACGACGCGGACGGACCACCGCGACTGGCGCTGCTCATCGCGCTGGTGGTCGCCGTCGCCGCGGTAGGGGCGGCACTGACGGTGGCTGCGCTACATCACCCGGGCAAGCGGCCGGCTGGACCGGTCCCGGTCGCGACCGTGCCTGCTCCGCAGGCCGACAGCGAAGACTGCCGCGCCCTCCTCGAGGCGTTACCGGCTCAGCTGGGCGACTATCAGCGCGCCGAACTCGCCGCACCCGCACCGCAGGGAGCGGCCGCCTGGACCGCCGACGACGGCGAAGCCGTGGTGTTGCGCTGTGGGCTGGACCGGCCGGCCGACTTCGTGGTGGGCTCCCCCATCCAGGTGGTCGATCACGTGCAGTGGTTCGAAGTCCGCGAAGGCGACCGCGCCACCTGGTATGTGGTGGACCGGAAGGTCTATCTGGCGCTGACATTGCCGCCGGGTTCCGGTCCCACGCCGATTCAGGAGGTGTCGGATCTGATCGCCGACACCGTCGCCGCGGTCCCGATCCGCCCGGGTCCGCCGCGCTAGGAGCACGCTGGCGTCAGCGCAAACCCACACCGCGAGCTAGGGCGGTGTCGACCATCGTCGCCAGCAGCGTCGGGTAGTCAACTCCGCTGGCCGACCACATCCGCGGGTACATCGAGATCGTGGTGAACCCGGGCATGGTGTTGATCTCGTTGATCACCGGGCCGCTGTCGGTCAAGAAGAAGTCCACCCGGGCCAGCCCCTGGCAGTCCAGCGCGGCGAACGCCCGAATCGCCAACTGCTGCACGGCTTCGGCGATATCGTCGTCGATCTTGGCGGGCACATCGAGCTCGGCCGCGTCGTCGAGGTACTTGGTGGCGAAGTCGTAGAACGAGTCGTCACCGTCGCCCACGCCGGCCACCCGGATCTCCCCCACCGTGCTGGCTCCCAGCGAGCCGTCGGGGAATTCGAGTACCCCGCATTCGATTTCACGGCCGACGATCGCGGCCTCGACAATGACCTTCGGGTCGTGCCGGCGCGCCTCGGCGATCGCCGCGGGCAGTTCGTCGTACGACGTGACCCGGCTGACCCCGATCGAAGACCCGCCGCGCGCCGGTTTGACGAACAGTGGCAGCCCGAGACGTTCCTGATCGTCGATCGACAGTGTCTCCTGGGCGGGCCGCAGCACCGCGTACGGACCGATCGGCAAGCCATCGGCAGCCAGCAGCTTCTTGGTGAACTCCTTGTCCATGCCCGCCGCGCTGGCCAGCACCCCGGCGCCGACGTAGGGCACGCCGGCCAACTCCAGCAGTCCCTGCACGGTGCCGTCTTCGCCGTACGGGCCGTGCAACACCGGAAACACCACGTCAACCGACTCCAGCACCTCCGCCGGCCCGGCGGCGGAGAACGCGACAAGCTGACCGGCGCGCTGCGGGTCGGCCGCCAGCGCCAGTTCGGCGCCGGAGTCCGTGCTGACCGCGGGCAGCTTGCGGTCGGTGATGGCCAGCGTCTCGGGGTTGCCGTCGGTGAGCACCCACGCCCCTTCCGGGGTGATACCTACTGCGACGACCTCGAAGCGTTGCGGATCCAGGTTGCGCAGGATGCTGCCCGCCGAGACGCAGGAGATGGCGTGCTCGCTGCTGCGGCCGCCGAAGACGACGGCCACGCGGGTGCGTTCGTGGGAATTCACACGCCAGAGGCTACCGGGCGGTTAGCGAACCTCGACGGAGGAGAGGCGAAGCTGGACCGCCCCATAAACCGGAGGCCGGTTACTCCGGTTTGGTGCGACGTCCCAGCAGCAGCGCCACCGCCTCGTTGACTGACGACCCTTTGTGGCAAACCCGGTGCACGGCATCGGTCAGCGGCATCTCCACGTCGTAGCTCATCGCCAGGGCCAGCACCGACTGGCACGATGTCACGCCTTCGACGACATGGCCGTCGGAGGTGCTCTGCAATCCGGCCGACCCGGGCACCGGTGGCATCTCCTCGCCGCGGCCCAGCCGTTCGCCGAACGAGCGGTTGCGTGAGTGCGGGGATGTGCAGGTGGCCACCAAATCGCCCACTCCCGCCAAGCCGGCCAGGGTGGAGCCCTTAGCCCCCAGCGCGACTCCCAGACGAATGATCTCCGCCAGGCCCCGGGTGATGATGGCGGCCGCCGTGTTCTCACCCAGCCCCACTCCGGCCGCCATCCCGCAGGCCAAGGCGATGACGTTCTTACAGGCCCCGCCGATCTCGGTGCCGACGATGTCGGAGTTGGTGTAGGGCCGGAAGTATCCCGTGTTGAGCATCCGCTGAAGTGCCACCGCACGACCGGAGTCCGTGCAGGCCACCACGGTCGCAGCGGGCTGTCCGGCGGCGATCTCCGCCGCCAGGTTGGGACCGGACACCACCGCGACCTGACCGGGATCGAATCCCGTCACCGCCGTGATCACCTGGCTCATCCGCATCAGCGTGCCCAGCTCAATGCCCTTGGCGACGCTGACCAGCGTGGCGCTGTCGGTCAGGTGCGGCGTCCATGCTTGGAGATTGGCCCGCATCGTCTGCGCCGGCACGGCCAGCACCACGGTGGTCAAGCCGTCCAGCGCCTCGGCCGGGTCACTGGTGGCGCGCACCGCCTCGGGAACCTCAAAACCCGGCAGATAGTCGGGGTTGCGCCGGGTCTCGTTGATCTGCGCGGCGATGTCGGGCCGGCGTGCCCAGAGTCTGACGCCGCTGCCGGCGTCGGCGAGCACCTTGGCCAGAGCCGTCCCCCACGCGCCCGCGCCCATCACTGCGACCGTGCCCTCGGAGCCGCCCATCGCACACCACCTCCCTATAGGCGCATCACCTTAGCGGTGATCGCAAGCGCGGCGGAGCCGGGCGAAGCGGGTCACCGCCATCGACCCAGCGGTGATCGCAAGCGCGGCGGAGCCGGGCGAAGCGGGTCACCGCCAACGACCCAGCGCGCGGAACTCCTAGCCCGACGCTGGCAGGATGTGATGTGTGAACTCCGCACCGGCTGAGGTATCCGGCATCGGCCTGGTCATTGCCGTCAAGCGGCTCAGTGTGGCCAAGACCCGGCTGGCGCCGGCGTTTCCCGCACCGCTGCGCGAAGCCGTAGTGCTGGCCATGCTGGTGGACACCATCAGTGCGGCTTCGGCCGCCCGCGGACTGGAGCACATCACGGTGGTCACCCCCGACGAGGCGGCCGCTGCGGCCGCCGCCGAACTGGGAGCCGAGGTGTTGGAGGACCCGACGCCAGACGGTCACGACGACCCGCTGAACAACGCGCTCGCTGCGGCCGAAGCCGCGGTGACCGAGTCCGTACCGAACATCGTTGTGTTGCAAGGTGATTTGCCAGCTTTGCAATCCTACGAACTCGATGAGGCGATCGCCTCGGCACGAAGCCACCAGCGCAGCTTCGTCGCTGACCGGCATGGAATGGGTACCGCCGCGCTCTTCGCTTTCGGCACCGCCCTGGACCCCCGCTTCGGCCGGGATTCCTCGAACCGTCACCGTCAATCGGGAGCGCTGGAATTGACCGGTGCCTGGCCCGGCCTGCGCTGTGACATCGACACACCGGAAGATCTGGCGGTGGCACGACGACTCGGCGTGGGCACGGCAACGGCCCGTGCGCTTGCACTTGCCAAGTCCGGTGGCAGCGGCACGCGGTATGAGCAATGATTTCGGAGTGGACGAAATCGAGGGCAGCGAACTCACTGAGACGCGTAGCGACACAACTGACCGGCATACGCGCGACGCCGCTCCGACCGCCCCTCCCGCTGCCACCGAGACTCTTCCGGCCGGCTATACCGACGAATTGCCCGCGGACCGCTATCTCAACCGGGAACTGAGCTGGCTGGACTTCAACGCGCGAGTGCTGGCGCTGGCCGCCGACACCTCCTTGCCGCTGCTGGAGCGGGCCAAGTTCCTGGCGATCTTCGCCTCCAATCTCGACGAGTTCTACATGGTCCGAGTCGCCGGCCTCAAACGCCGCGATGAGATGGGTCTGTCGGTGCGCTCGGCCGACGGCCTGACCCCCCGTGAGCAATTGCGCCGCATCGGGGAACGGACCCAGCAGATCGCCACCCGCCATGCGGGGGTGTTCCTCGACTCCGTCCGCCCTGCGCTTGCCGCCGAAGGCATCCACGTGGTCACGTGGGCCGATCTCCTACCGGCCGAGCGCGACCAGCTGTCGGTGTACTTCCACGAGCAGGTGTTCCCGGTGCTGACACCGCTGGCGGTCGACCCGGCCCACCCGTTCCCGTTCGTCAGTGGGCTCAGCTTGAACCTGGCGGTGACGGTAAAGCGCCCCGAGGACGGCGGCAGTCACTTCGCGCGGGTCAAGGTCCCCGACAACGTCGACCGTTTCGTCGAACTTGACGCCCGCGCCAACGGCGGCGACGGCCGTGACGAGGTCCGGTTCTTGCCGATGGAGGAGCTGATCGCGGCGTTCCTGCCGGTGTTGTTCCCCGGCATGGAGATCGTCGAGCATCACGCGTTCCGCATCACCCGCAACGCCGATTTCGAGGTCGAAGAGGACCGCGATGAAGACCTGTTGCAGGCCTTGGAACGCGAGCTGGCGCGGCGCCGGTTCGGGTCGCCGGTTCGCCTCGAGGTCGCCGACGACATGACCGAGCACATGCTGGAGTTGCTGTTGCGGGAGCTCGACGTGGACCCCGGTGACGTCATCGAGGTGCCCGGCCTCCTGGACCTGTCATCGCTGTGGCAGGTCTACGGCCAGGACCGGCCCGATCTCAAGGACCGCACCTTCGTCCCGGCCACCCACCCGGCGTTCGCCGAACGGGAAACCCCCAAAAGCATTTTCGCCACCCTGCGGGAGGGCGATGTGTTGGTACATCACCCCTACGACTCGTTCGCCACCAGCGTGCAGCGGTTCATCGAACAGGCTGCGGCCGACCCGGGCGTGCTGGCGATCAAGCAGACGCTCTACCGCACCTCCGGTGATTCACCGATCGTCACCGCGCTGATCGACGCGGCAGAGGCCGGCAAGCAGGTGGTGGCACTCGTCGAGATCAAGGCCCGCTTCGACGAGCAGGCCAACATCAAGTGGGCCCGCAAGCTGGAGCAGGCCGGCGTGCACGTGGTGTACGGACTGATCGGACTGAAAACCCACTGCAAGGTCTGCCTCGTCGTGCGTCGCGAAGGCTCCACGATCCGGCGTTACTGCCATATCGGAACCGGCAACTACAACTCCAAGACCGCTCGCCTCTATGAAGATGTGGGGCTGCTCACCGCCGACCCGGACATCGGTGCCGACCTGACCGACCTGTTCAACTCGTTGACTGGCTATTCGCGGAAAGTCGCCTATCGCAACCTGTTGGTGGCACCACACGGTGTCCGGACCGGGATCATCGAACGCATCGAACGTGAGGTCGCGGCGCACCGCCACTCCGGCAACGGACGGATCCGGCTCAAGCTCAACTCACTGGTCGACGAGCAGGTGATCGACGCGCTCTACCGCGCCTCTCGCGCGGGTGTGCAAGTTGAATTGTTCGTTCGCGGTATCTGCGCACTGCGGCCCGGGGTCGAGGGCTTCTCCGAAAACATCCTCGTTCGATCGATTCTCGGTCGTTTCCTGGAGCACTCGCGCATCATCCACTTCCGCGCCATCGACGAATTCTGGATCGGCAGCGCCGACATGATGCACCGCAATCTCGATCGCCGGGTCGAAGTGATGGTGCAGGTGAAGAACCCGCGGCTGACCACACAATTGGGCGACGTGTTCGACTCCGCAATGGATCCGGCCACCCGCTGCTGGGAGCTCGGACCCGACGGCCAGTGGACGGCGGAACCGCAAGCCGGCGCCACCGTGTGCGATCACCAGGCGTCGCTGATGGAACGACACCGCAATCCCTGACCCCCGGCCCACTGCCCGCAAAGCCCGAATTGACCTGCAGGAGTGCAAGGTGCTCGAAACGACAGTGCCGAATGGCTCCGGGACCGTAGACAAGGTCATCCACGCCGCCGGCGCGGTGCTGTGGCGGACGCGACGCAATGCCGTTGAGGTGGCCCTCATCCACCGCCCGCGCTACGACGACTGGTCACTGCCCAAGGGCAAGGTCGATCCCGGCGAGACCGAGCCGGTGACAGCTGTGCGCGAGATCCTGGAAGAGACCGGCCAGCACGCACAGCTAGGCCGCCGACTGGGAGCGGTCCGCTATCCGGTCAGCCAAGGCGTCAAGAAGGTCCGGTACTGGGCTGCACAGGCGGTGGGCGGAGACTTCGTCCCCAACCACGAGGTCGACGATCTGGTCTGGCTACCGGTCGATGCCGCGATGAAGGAACTGCAGTATGCCTATGACCGGAAGATACTGCGGCGGTTCGCCAAGCAACCCGCGGACACCCAAACGGTATTGATCGTGCGGCACGCTACCGCTGGGCGTCGGTCCCGGTTCTCCGGCGATGACCGCCAGCGGCCGCTGGACAAGAAGGGCCGCGCACAGGCCGAGGCGCTCACCGCTCAGCTGCTCGCCTTCGGCGCGAGCGCGGTGTATGCGGCCGACCGGGTGCGCTGCGAGCAGACGGTGGAGCCACTGGCCGCCGAACTCGGGGTGCCCGTGCACAACGAGCCGACGCTGACGGAAGAGTCCTACGCTGAGCACCCGAAGCAGGCCCGCCGCCGGGTGGTGGAGATCGCGAAATTGGGCGGGACACCCGTTATCTGTACCCAAGGCAAGGTAATTCCAGACCTGATCACCTGGTGGTGCGACCGCGATGGGGTCAGCCCGGACAAATCCCGCAATCGCAAGGGCAGCACCTGGGTGCTGTCACTGTCGGGTGGCCGGCTGATCGCCGCCGACCACATCGGTAGCCCGCTGGCTACTCAAGCGCTGGTATAAACGACCGAGCGCCGCGGGGATAACCCCGCGGCGCTCGGCTATTCGTTGCTACTTGCGACCCTTACGGGCCGGAGCCTTGGTGGCTTTCTTGGCCGGAGCCTTCTTCGCCACGGCCTTGGTGGCTGCCTTCTTGGCGACAACCTTCTTGGCCGGAGCCTTGGTCGCTGCCTTCTTGGCGGCAACCTTCTTGGCGGGAGCCTTGGTCACGGCCTTCTTGGCCGGAGCCTTGGTCGCTGCCTTCTTCGCGACAACCTTCTTGGCCGGAGCTTTGGCGGCTGCCTTGGTCGCGGCCTTCTTG
Source organism: Mycobacterium sp. UM_Kg27 (assembly GCF_000972905.1). NCBI lineage: Bacteria > Bacillati > Actinomycetota > Actinomycetes > Mycobacteriales > Mycobacteriaceae > Mycobacterium > Mycobacterium sp. UM_Kg27. Next base: position 418 of record NZ_JRMM01000049.1, on the reverse strand, counting down.
GCCGGAGCCTTCTTGGCAGGCGCGGCCTTGGTCGCTGCCTTCTTCGCGACAGCCTTCTTGGCCGGAGCCTTGGCGGCAGTCTTCTTGGCAGCGGCCTTGGTGGCCTTCTTGGCCGGAGCCTTCTTGGCAGGCGCGGCGCTGGCACCAGCACCACGCTTGACGGCCAGACCCTCGGACGGGACACGCTGCGCGCCAGAAACAATCGCCTTGAACTGCGCACCTGGGCGGAAGGCGGGGACGGACGTGGGCTTCACCTTGACCGTTTCACCGGTGCGGGGATTGCGGGCCACGCGCGCGGCGCGACGACGACGCTCAAAAACGCCGAACCCGGTGATGGTGACGCTCTCACCCTTGTGGACAGCGCGCACAATGGCATTGACGAAATGCTCGACGGCTTCGGTCGCCGACCGGCGGTCGG